>CAXSEX010000239.1:0-7399 GCA_964236415.1 uncultured Acetobacteraceae bacterium
GCCCCTGACCGACCTGCCCGGCACCTTGGCCGCCTTCACCGCCGTCCACCGCGCCCGCTTCGGCTTCGCCACCCCGGACCGGGAGGTGACCGCCGAGGCCGTCGCGGTGGAAGCGACCGCCGCGGGCGAGACCGTGGACGAACCCCCGCTTGCCGCCCGCGACGACGGCGCGCCCGACCCCATCGACCATGTTTCCATGTGGAGCGGCGGCGCCGAGCACCGCGCCCCGGTGTTCGACCGCACCGCCCTCCGCGCCGGCGACCGCCTGCCCGGCCCCGCCTTGGTGCGGGAAGCCAACGCGACCACGGTGGTCGAACCCGGCTGGACCGCGGAGGTCACGGCGCGCAACCACATGCTGCTGCGCCGCACGTCGCCGCTGCCCAGCCGCGTCCCAGGGGACGGCGGGAAGGCCGACCCCGTGCTGCTGGAACTGTTCAACAACCTGTTCATGAACGTCGCCGAGCAGACCGGCGCGGTGCTGCAGAACACCTCGCAGAGCGTGAACATCAAGGAGCGGCTGGACTTCTCCTGCGCCATCTTTGACAGCGAGGGCAACCTGGTCGCCAACGCGCCGCACGTCCCCGTTCACCTCGGCGCGATGGAGGAAAGCGTGCGCACCGTGCTGCGCAGCCGTGGCGCGAAGCCTGATGCGAAGCCTGGTGCGAAGTCTGGGGGCGCGACCCTCCGGCCCGGCGATGTCGTGGCGCTGAACAACCCGTTCAACGGCGGCACGCATCTGCCGGACGTGACCGTCATCACCCCGGTGTTCGACGAGGCGGGCCAGGCCATCCGCTTCTTCGTGGGCAGCCGCGGCCACCATGCCGACATCGGCGGCACGACGCCGGGCAGCACCCCGCCCGACAGCCGCACCTTGGACGACGAGGGTGTCGTGATCGACGACTTCCTCCTGGTGGACGCCGGCACGTTCCGGGAAACCGAGTTCCGCGCCCTGCTGTCCGGCGCGCGCCACCCCGCCCGCAGCCCCGACGTGAACGTGGCCGACATCAAGGCGCAGGTCGCCGCCAACGAGCGCGGCGTGCAGGAGCTGGCCCGCGTCGTGCATCAGTACGGCTGGGACACCGTGCAGGGCTACATGCGCCACGTGATGGACAATGCGGAGGAAGGCGTGCGCCGGGCGATTGCCCGCATCGCGCCCTCGATTGGGGACGGCGTGTTCGAGTACCGCATGGACGGCGGCAAGCCGCTGCGCGTGGCGGTGACGCTGGACGCGGAGGCGCGCACGGCGACGGTGGACTTCACCGGCACCGGGCCGCAGGACGCCGGCAACTTCAACGCGCCCCCGGCCGTCCTCCGCGCCGTGGTGCTGTATGTGTTCCGCTGCCTGGTCGGCGAGGACATCCCGCTGAACGACGGCTGCCTGAAGCCGATCCGCATCGTGCTGCCGCCCCGCACCTTCCTGTCCCCCGAACCCGGCGCCGCCGTGGTCGCGGGCAACACGGAGGTCAGCCAAGCCACCTGCAACGCCCTGTTCGGCGCGCTCGGCACGCTGGCCTGCAGCCAGGCCACCATGAACAACGTGCTGTTCGGCGACGCGACCCGGCAGTACTACGAGACCATCTGCGGCGGCATGGGCGCCAGCCCCGACCGGCCCGGCGCCTCGGCCATCCAGACCCACATGACCAACACCCGCATGACCGACCCGGAAGTGCTGGAGCTGCGCTACCCCGTGCGGCTGGAGACGTTTGCCATCCGCCGCGGCTCCGGCGGCGCGGGCGCGCAGCGCGGCGGCGACGGCAGCATCCGCCGCATCCGCTTCCTGGAGCCGATGACCACCGTTGTCGTCGCGTCCCGCCGCACCGTGCCGCCGTTCGGCCTGGGCGGCGGTGCGGCCGGTGCGGCAGGCCGGCAATGGGTGGAACGCGCCGACGGCTCGCGGCACGAGATGACCGGCACCGACCGGGCAGAGTTGCGGCCCGGCGATGCCTTCGTGATCGAGACGCCGGGCGGCGGCGGCTACGGAACCCCTGCATGACGCTGGCGCTCGTGGCCCAATCCCTGGTCAGCGGCTTGCTGATGGGGCTGATCTACGCGCTGGTGGCGGCCGGGCTGTCGCTGATCTTCGGGCTGATGGACGTGGTGAACTTCGCCCATGGGGAGCTGCTGATGCTCGCCATGTACGCGGCCGTCGTCATCTTCGGGCTGGCGGGTCTCGACCCCGTGCTGCAGCTGCCACTGGTCTGCGCGCTGATGTTTGGCCTGGGCGTGCTGATCTACCGCGGCATCATCGCCCGCGCGCTCAGCGTGCAGTTCAACCGCGGCATGGTGCAGATCTTCGCGACCTTCGGCCTCGCCATCTTCATCCGCGGCGCGGCGCAGTTCGCATTCGGCGGCGACTTCCGCTCGCTGTCCGGCACCTGGCTCAGCAACCGGACCGTGAGCCTTGCCGGCATCTACGTGCCGCTGCCGCAGCTTGCCGCCAGCGCCGTGTGCCTGCTGGCGTTCACCGGGCTGCTGCTGGTGAACCGCACCGAGTTCGGCCGGGCGCTGGAAGCGACGCGGGAGGACCGGGACGCCGTGGCGCTGATCGGCATCGACCGCGACCGCATCTTCGCCATCGGCTGGGGCCTGGGGGCGGCCACGGTGGGCGTCGCGGGCGCCATGCTGATCGCCTTCTACTACGTGTCGCCCTCCGTCGGCACGAACTTCGCGGTGATCGCCTACGTGACGGTGGCGCTGGGCGGCTTCGGCTCCATCCTCGGGGCGCTGGTGGCGGGGATCATCATCGGCGAGGTGGAGGCGCTGACCGCCCTCGTGCTTGAACCCTCGCTGAAGCAGGTCGGCATGTTCGCCGTGTATCTCCTGGTGCTGATGGTCCGGCCGCGCGGCCTGTTCGGGACGCTGTGACCGACGCGCCCCTGCATGTCGCGACGGCGGCGGCGAGGCCACCGGCCGACAACGCCATCCTGCGCCGGCGCCGGCGGGAGCTTTGGCTGGGCGCCGCGGTCCTGCTGGCGTTGGCCGCCCTGCCGCTGCCGATCCGCGACGCCTACACGCAGAACCTGCTCATCATCACCATCCTGTTCGCCGGGCTAAGCCAGGCCTGGAACATCCTGGGCGGCTATTGCGGGCAGATTTCGCTGGGACATGCGTTGTATTTCGGCATCGGCGCGTACGTCTCGACGCTGCTGTTCGTGCAAGGGGGCGTGCCGCCGACGCTCGGCATGTTCGCGGGCGGGCTGGCCGCCGGGCTATGCGCGCTGCTGGTCGGCTGGCCGTGCTTCCGATTGAGCGGGCACTACTACGCCATCGCCACCGTCGTGGTGGGGGAGATCGGCTACCTGCTGTTCCTCAATTGGGACCTGGTGGGCGCCGCCACCGGCGTGTTCGTGCCGTTCGGTGGCGAGAGCCTGCTGAACCTGCAGTTCCGCACCAGCAAGCTGCCGTTCCATTACGCAGCACTTGCCTTCGCCGCCGCGACCTGGGCCGTCGCATGGGCCATCGAGGGCAGCCGCTGGGGCTTCTCCTGGCGCGCGATGCGGGACGACGTGGTGGCGGCGCGGTCGCTCGCGGTGCGGGTGTTCCCGTCCAAGATGGCGGCGGCGGCGATCAGCGGCTTCTTCACCGGCGTGGGCGGCGCGATCTACGCGCAGTACGTCGGCTACATCGACCCGGACAGCGTGCTTGCAGGGCAGCTCAGCATCCTGATCGCGCTGCCGGCGGTGCTGGGGGGCGTCGGCACGCTGTGGGGTCCGCTGCTGGGCGCGGCGGTGCTGATCCCGGTGAGCGAGCTGTCCCGCAGCTACCTCGGCGGCGGCGGCCAGGGCGTTGACCTGATGATCTACGGCGGCCTGATCGTCGCGGTGTCGCTGGCGCGGCCGGCCGGGCTGGTCAGCCTGCTCGGCGCGCGCCGGGTGCCGCAGGCGTAGCCAGCGCCCCACCACCCGCGTAGCATCCGGTCATGCTCCCCACCCGACGCTGGCAAGACCTCCCCTGGACCGCCTTCGCCTCCTTGCCCAAGGACACGGTGGCCGTGCTGCCGGTCGCGGCCATCGAGCAGCACGGGCCGCACCTGCCCGTGTCGGTGGACCGCACGATCAACGAGGGCGTGCTGGCCCGGACGCTGGCGCTGCTGCCCGACGCGCTGCCGGTGCTTGTGCTGCCGACGCAGGCGGTCGGCCTTTCCGTCGAGCACATCCGCTTCCCCGGCACGCTGACGGCCAGCGCCGAAACGCTGATCGCGCTCTGGACCGAGATCGGGGAAAGCGTGGCGCGCGCCGGGGTTCGCAAGCTCGTGCTGCTCAACAGCCACGGCGGGCAGCCGCAAGTCGTGGACATCGTGTGCCGCCGCCTGCGCGTCTCCGCCGGCATGTTCGCAGTGGCCTGCCTATGGAGCCGCCTCGGCAAGCCGGACGGGCTGGTGAACCCCACGGAGGCCCGGCACGGCATCCACGGCGGCTTCGTCGAGACCTCCCTCATGCTGCACCTGGCGCCGGAGCGGGTGGACATGGCGAAGGCCGAGGACTTCCGCTCCCGCTGGATCGCGCGGGAGAACGATTTTTCCGTGCTGGTGCCGGAGGGCGCGGTCGGCTTCGGCTGGGAAACCCAGGACCTGCACCCGGCCGGCGCCCTGGGCGACGCCAGCGCCGCCACGGCCGAGGCCGGCGCACGTTTCCTCGACCACGCCGCCGCCCGGTTCGCGGCGCTGCTGGAGGAGGTGCACCGGCTCGACTTGGACAAGTGGCTGCAAGCCGGGCCGGGCGCTACGCCACCACCGGCAGGCTGATGTTCGACGCCGTGGCGCCGCCGTGGGCGATGCGCAGCGTGATGACGCGCTCGTCCTCCGCCCGGGTTTCGTGCGGCCCCGCGCCGGTGCCGGGGTTGACGGGGTAGGCGGGGAAGCACGCGCCCGCGACCGACACGCGCAGCGCGTGCCCGGCCGGCACGGTGGCGCAGGTGGCACGCAGTTCCACGCCCACCCGGCCGGACGCGGACGCGCGGTGGTGCCCCTGGGTCAGGTTCCACACCCGCCCGTCCGGCGCCACCATCGACAGCACCACGGACAGGTCGAAGGAGGGCTGGTCCGCCTCCACCCATAGTTCCGCCCGCACCCGGCCGCACAGGAACAGCGGCGCGTCGAGCGGCGGCGCGGTGAAGCAGGCGACATCGGCGCGGTCGTCCACCGTTCGGCGGTCCTGCATGCCGCCGGGCTGGCCGGCGTGGCCGCCCAGCATGGGCGCCGGACGCCAGGGGTCGTGCACGACCGTGTCCGCGCCCGCCGGGCCGGGCCTGTCCGACAGCGTGCCATCGGTCGTGGTGGCGCCGGCCCGCCCGCCGCCGCCCAGGTACAGCGCCACCGGCGACAGGTCCGGCCATTCGCGGAAGCCGTGCCACACCCGGGCGCCCAGGTCGAACAAGGTGAGCGCCGGCCCGGTGTCGGCGTCCATGTCTTTGAGGTGGCGGTCGAACCACGCCACCTGCGCGAGGTCCACGGGGGAGCTTGCGGCTGGCCCGAAATCGACCGCGCCCACCTGCCGGCCCCACGGCTGGTGCGTCCACGGGCCGACCAGCAGGCGCTGCGCCGCCGGGCCGCGCGACGCGGCGGCGTGGCAGTCCAGCGTGCCCATCAGCATCTGGTCGAACCAGCCGCCCACGTGCAGCATCGGCACGTCCAGCGCGTGGCCGGCCAGGCGCGCCCGGGGCGCGATGGCATCCCAGTACGGGTCGGGCGACGGCCGGCCGAGCCAGGCCGGGTAGTGCGACAGGTGGCCGTGGCGGCGCATCACCTCCGGCACCGCGCGGCCCGGCTCGTGCAGCGGCGGGTTGCGGGCGACGGCCTGGAACGCGGCGGCGGCAGTCCCGTCCCCGTCGTGCGCCGCGCGCAGCCAGCCCATCTGCGCGCCCCAGCCCAGGCCCGCCGCCAGCAGCGGCGCCCCGCCTTCCCAGGCCCAATCCGTCCGCAGGTCCCACCCCACCATGGCCGGCGCCAGCGCGCCCAGGACTGCCCCGCCGGCCAGCGCCAGGAGCTGCGTGTTGCCCTGGTAGGAGAAGCCGTACATCCCCACCCAGCCGGAGGACCCCGGCAGGTCCGCGGCCCAGGCCACGGCCTCGGCGCCATCGGCCTCTTCCGCCTCGAACAGCGCGAAGCCGCCCTCGCTGCTGCCGGTGCCGCGCACGTCCTGGACGGCCACGATGTAGCCCTGCGCCGCGTACCAGGACGGGTGGGCATAGACGAGGGTGGACGCGATGCGCCGCCCGTAGGGCTGCCGCATCAGCAGCACCGGGAACCGCCCCGGCGCGTCCGGCGCCCATATGTCGGCGTCCAGGCGCACCCCGTCCGCCGTCCGCATCGACCGCAGGCGCGGCCCGACGACCGGCCAGGGGCTGGCGGGCATCAGCGCCCGCCGGCGATGACCCGGCGGTCGCCCTCCGTCAGCTCGACCGGCTCGCCCGCGCGGATCAGCTCGGCAAAGCCCTCGTTCGGCGTCATGGTGGTCAGGCAGTACAGCTTGCCCGCGCCGGTGTTCTCGACGACGTGCTCGACGCCCGGCGCCAGCACCATGGCGTCACCGGGGCCGAGCGGCAGCGTGCGGTCCCCGGCCCGCGTGGTGCCGGTGCCGGCGAGGACGAAGAAGGTCTCGAACGCTTCCCGGTGCATGTTGGGCGGCGTGCGCCCGCCCGGCTCGAAGATCTCGATGACCATCGTGAAGTTGACCCCGTCCGCCAGCGGGTCGAACAGGCAGGCGAAGTAGTTGCTGTCGCCGGGCGAGATGCGGAAGCCTTGCAGCGTCGCGGCGCTGCGGGCCAGGACGGGTTCGCTCATCATGCGGATGACTCCTTTCGTGGGTGACGGGCTGCACAGAAGGCAGGCAGCGATGCCCGTGAGGCATGCGGACGCCGAAGGGCGGCCCTCATCGCCGGTCCACGGCACTTTCATGCCAATGCCGCAGCAGCAGGTGGGACAAGGCCGTGAGCATCAGGAAGATGGCGATCCCCGTGCCCGACACCAGCACGAGGGCCGCGAACATGCGCGGGATCTGCAACTGGTAGCCGGCCTCCAGGATGCGGTAGGCGAGGCCCGAGGCGCGTCCGCCGGTGCCGGCCACGAACTCGGCGACGATGGCGCCGATCAGCGCCAGGCCGCCCGAGATGCGCAGGCCCGCGAGGTAGAACGGCAGCGCGGTCGGCAGGCGCAGCCGGGTCAGCACCTGCCAACGGCTGGCGCGGTAAAGGCGGAACAGGTCGAGGAGGTTGTGGTCCACCGAGTTCAGCCCGAGCGTCGTGTTGGACAGCACGGGGAAGAAGGCGACGATGAACGCGCAGGCCAGCAGCGCCAGCCGGATGTCGTCCACCCAGATGATGATGAGCGGCGCGATGGCGACAATCGGCGTGACCTGCAAAATGACGGCATAAGGGAACAGCGACAGCTCGATCAGCCGCG
>CAXSEX010000240.1:0-7382 GCA_964236415.1 uncultured Acetobacteraceae bacterium
GGCAGCGGGCGTGGGTCCGGATCCGCCTCAGGTACTGGCATGCTGTCCGGCGTCGCCGGAGGCATGGCCTCTGCTTGCGGCTGAAGTCCCAAGGCTTCCCGCAACGGCGTCATGCCGCGCCCATCCAGCAATGCCCGGAACGCCTGGCGTCCCACGAATACCACTTGCAGCGTCGGCGCGCCGTTTTCCGCGAAGAACGGCTGCATCGCCTGCAGCAGGCGCAAGGTCTTGGAGTGCAGCGTTTCCGCTTGGGTGATCAGCAGGACGACACGCGCTTCCCCGCCTTGCCGTTCGGCGATGGTGCGGGCGATCCGACGGGCGGCCTCCTCCTGGGATATCCTGCCATCCGTCCCCGACACTTGGATCAGGATGTGTTCCAGCATGAGGCGGGACCGCATCGAGTTGCCCATGCGGACCACGCGCACGTCGGGCCGGGCAAGTTCGGACAGCAACCGGGACAGCGCGGCACCACGTTGCTGGTCGTCGTCTTGCAGCAGGGCAGTGAACGGGCAGCCGTCGAGGTGCCCGGGCAGGTGCCGAGCCTCCATCCCAGCCAAGGCGCTGTCATCCAACATGGCTTAGGGAACCGGCTCCTGGACGGCGGCAGCCTGGCCCTTCACGGTTTGGAAGTGCTGGAAATCCTGGAACAGCCGGCGTTTCTCGCTGTCCGAAAAGGGGGAGGCGGCCGGGACGGAAGCCGGCCTTGGCGAAAGCCGGGGCGGGGCGGGGCGCTCCGGCGCGGCAGGCTCAGCGGCGTAGAATGTCTGCGGCACGCCCACGCAGCCGCCGGGCAAGAGCGCCAGTCCGAGCATGGCGACCGCCAGCAGGGCGTTGTTGACGAGCATGGCCGGTTTCGCGCGCATCCTGGGTGACGACCTCCCTGGGCAATTCAACGCCCCGCGGCAGAAGCGGTTTGCCGCCGGCGCGGATTGCTTTCGACAGAGCATGGGTGGCCAGAACGTTTTGAAAAGCCCACGGCCGCGCCGCGATCCCTGCGTCAGCCCGGCTGAAGCGCAGAAGGCGTCCGGCCGCCCTCATGCGCCCGAGGCCCGGCGCGGCCCAGGAGCCGCGCTAACCCTTGAACAGGCTGACCAGGCTTGACGGCGCTTGGTTGGCAAGCGACAGCGCCTGGGTGCCGAGCTGCTGCTTGATCTGCAAGGCCTGCAGCTTGGCCGACTCCTTCGACAGGTCGGTGTCGATCAAGGCGCCCAGCCCGGCGTTCAGGCTGTCGATCTTGGAACTGTTGAACGAGACCTTTGCGTCCAGCCGGTTCGAGTCGGCACCGGTCTGGTTCAACTGGTCGGACACGCCCTTCAGCGCCGCGCTGAACGCTGTGGTGCCGGAGGTCGCGCTCAGCGCCGTCGCCGCCGCGCTCTGGGCGGCGGTCGAGGTGACGGTCCCGAACGAGTCCACCCCACCCGTCCGGCTGAACGTCGAGCCGATCAGGCCCGCCAGCGTGTTGGCCAGGCCGCTGGTGTCGGCCGCCGAGATCGTCGTCGTGCTGCCGTCCTCGCTGCTGATCACGGTCTTGCCGGTGCCGGCCACGGCGCCGGTGGCCTTGCCGAGCAGGGTCTGGCCGTTGTAGGTCGAGCCGTCCACGGTGTCCGCGACCGTGCTCACCAGCGACTTGTAGGATGCCACACTGGTCGCGCTGGTCCTGCGGCAGGCTGGCGTCGCCGATCTTCACCAGCAGCGTCTTGGCCGTGTTCACGCTGTCGGAGATCTTGCCCAGCGCGCTGAGCGCCGTGCCGACCAGCCCCTTGGCGTTGCCGAGCTGCTCGTTCGCGCTGGTCAGCGCGCCCACGTCCGAACGCACCCGCTGCGCCACGGCAAAGGCTCCGCCGTCATCCGTCGCGTCCGCCACGCGGAAGCCCGTGGAGATGCGCTTCTGCGACGCCTGGAGCTCCGTGTTGGTGGTGTTCAGCGAGGACAGCGCGACCTGCGCGCCGATGTTCGTATTGACTGAGTTGAGCGACACGATGTCTTGCCTTTCATTGCCGCTGCCCCATCATCCCGGCAGCCGCACCTGCTTTTGCACGACCACCTTCTGTGGCCTGACGGCATCCTGGGCCTTAGATGTTGCCAAAAGGTGAACGCCGCGTGCGAATCGACGCTGCGCGCGAAAAATTTCGCGGCCCGGCCGGCGGCTTGCCGGGCGTTCCGCACGCCGGCGCCTGTGCCGGCGGCGCTCACTCTTTGGGCCGCGGCCATTGCGATGCTCCCGATCCTGGGCCATGCAGGCGGCCGTGCGGCTTCGGGGGGCGCTGTTGCGCCGCCGGGTCCGTGTGGAACGTGCCAGGGATGACCCGAATGGAAGCCGCGCCCCTTCACCCCGACCCGCGGTCGCCGGCCCAGCCGCGCGTGTCCGTGGTCGTCGCGGTGTTCAACGAGGCGGAGAACGTCCGGTCCGTCCTCGATGAGCTGACGGTGGCGCTGGGCCGGCTGCAGCCGTTCGAGCTGCTGTTCGTGGACGACGGCAGCACGGACGCCACCGCCGAGCGGATCGCGGCGCTGGCGAAGGGCCATCCCGGCCTGCGGCTGCTGCGGCATGACCGGCGCTGCGGCAAGACGGCGGCGCTGCGGACCGGCATCGCGGCTGCGCGCGCCGACTGGATCGCGACCATGGACGGCGACGGCCAGAACGACCCGGCCGACATCCCGGAGATGCTGGCGCTCGGCTGCGCCGCATCAGGCACCGCGCCCTTGGTGGCCGGCGTCCGGGTCCGCCGCCACGACACGCTGTCCCGGCGCATCGCCACCCGCTTCGCCAACGGCCTGCGCCAGGCCGTGCTGGCTGACGGTTGCCCGGACACCGGCTGCGGCCTCAAGGCGTTCCGGCGCGACGACTTCCTGCGGCTGCCGGCGTTCGAGGGCATGCACCGCTTCCTGCCGGCCTTGTTCCAGGCTTACGGGCACCCGCTGCTGTGCAAGACGGTGTCGCACCGGGCGCGCCTGCGCGGGCAGTCGAAGTACACCAACTTCGGGCGCGCTTTGGTGGGGGTCGGCGACATGCTCGGCGTGATCTGGCTGCGCCGGCGCACGACGGTGCCGTACAAGGTCACGGAGTCCTGAGCGCCGCGAATCCGCTCCGGCCGCGGCACTATGCGTTGCTGGCGCTGGCCGCGCTGGTCCTGTTCCTGCCGGGCCGCACCCGCCTGCCCCCCATCGACCGCGACGAGTCCCGCTACATGCAGGCCACTGCGCAGATGCTCCAAACCCACGACTTCATCGACGTGCGCTTCCAGGACCAGCCGCGCTACCTGCAGCCCGCCGGCATCTATTGGCTTGAAGCCCTGTCGGTTGCCGCGTTCAGCGACCCGGCCGCCCGCGAGCCTTGGGCCTACCGCATCCCGTCCCTGGCCGGCGCCACCGCCGCCGTCCTGCTGACGGGGTGGATCGGCGCCACGCTGTTCGGGGCAAGCGTCGGCATGGTCGCGGGGCTGCTGCTGGCGGCGTCGCTGCTGATGGGGGTGGAGGCGCGCATGGCGAAGATCGACGCCACCCTGCTCGCCGCCGTCCTCGTGGCGCAGGCCAGCCTGCTGCGCATCCACCTCGACGCCGCCGCGGGCATCGCGACCCGGCGGCGCTGGGCGGCGGCGCACTGGGCGGCGCTGGGCGTGGGCCTGATGCTGAAGGGGCCGCTGGTCCTGCTGGTCAGCTGGGGCACGATCGGGGGCCTCCTCCTCACGGAGCGCCGGGCCGCCTGGCTGCGCGGCCTGCATGCCCGGTGGGGCATTCCCCTGATGCTGGCGGTCGTGCTGCCGTGGTGCGTGGCCATCGGCGTGGCCAGCGGCGGCGACTTCTTCGCGCGCTCGGTCGGCGACAACTTCCTCGGCAAGGTCGCGCAGGGGCAGCAGGCGCACGGCTTTCCGCCAGGCTATTACCTCGCGGTGTTCCTGGCGAGCTTCTGGCCGGGATCGCTGTTCGCCGTGCTGGCGATCCCCTTCGTCTGGGCGCGGCGGCGCACGCCGGAGGTGCGCTTCCTCTTGGCCTGGATCGTCCCGACCTGGCTGCTGTTCGAGGCCGTGGCGACCAAGCTGCCGCATTACGTGCTGCCGACCTACCCGGCGGTCGCCTGCCTGACCGCCGCCGCGGCGCTGGCGCCAGGCGCGTGGCGCTTCGGCCGGGCTTGGCGCTGGGTGGGCCGGGCCTACGGCGCCGTGTGGCTGCTGGTCGGCCTGGCGCTCGCCGTGGCTGGCCCGGTGCTGCTTTGGGTGCTGCAGCGCCGGATCGACGCGCTGCCCACCCTGGCGAGCCTGGCCGGCGCGGCGCTGGTTGCGCTGGCGTCGCGGGCCGTGTGGCGATCCCGGCCGCGCCGGGCAATGGCCTGGTCGGGCGGCGCAGCGCTGGTGCTGTTCGCCAGCACCTATGCGCTGGTGCTGCCCAACCTTTCCACCATTTGGCTCAGCCCGCGCATCGCCGCCGCGGTCGCCGCGGTGCGGCCCTGTCCGGACAGCGTTCTGGCGTCGGCCTCCTACAGCGAGCCGAGCCTGGTGTTCGAAACGGGCCGGGACACGAGGCTGGTGGACGCCGCCGCCGCCGCCGACTACCTCGCAAGCCACCAATCGTGCGGCCTCGCGCTGATCGGCGGACGGGAGCAGGCGGCGTTCCATGCCCAGATGCAAGCCTTGGGCGTAGCGCCCCAGGCGTTGGCGCAGGTCGCCGGGATCAACTACTCGACCGGGCGCCAGCTTGACCTGACGATCTACGCCGCTAAGCCGCCGTGAGCCGAGCCTGGCCGGCCACGGCGGCGGTCAGAGCTTCGCCAGGCTGCTGCGGGCCGTCTCGATCAGCTTTTCCATCTCCACCAGGGCACCGCCGTCGAGGTCGGTCCGTGCCGTTTCCAGGGCTGCGCGCACGGTTCCGATCGCCTGGTCCGTGTCCGCGCCCAGCCCGGCCGACCCGGCCTCCCGCAACGCCGTGACCGCCGCATCCAGGCCGCGCCGAAGCTCGCCGGCATTGGCCGCCAGCGCCGCCCGGTGCACGCGGTCAAGCGCAAGCTGCGCCTGCTCCAGCAAGGCCCGGGCGTGGTGCGCTTCAACTGACACGGCGGCGCTACTTCTTGCCGCCGAGCGGGTAAAAGAAGTCTTTCAAGAAGCCCATTTTGGAAACGGGCGGGACCGGAGTCCGCCCTTGCTGCTGAGGCGCGTCGGCAGGCTCGGCGCTGCCGTTGTGCGCGGCATCGCCCGGGGCGGGGGCAGCCTCAGCCTCGGCCTCCACGTGCGGCAACGGGATGGGTTGGGCCTCGATGTGCTGGTCCGGGTGCGGCGCTTCAACAGGGGGCGGCTCGCTGTGGCCCAGCAACGCCACCGTTTTCGACCCAAGCTCGTCCTCCTGGACCATCTCCACGACCCGCCGCAGCGCATCGTTCCGGCCTATCGCGTAGGCGCGGTGAAGGGCGTCCTGGACGGAAGCCGCAATCGTTTCCAACTCGCTCGGCATGCCGATAAACTCCCCAGGGTGGCAAGGCTAATGTCAGGCGCTGTCCGGCGCAATGCGGCCCGGCGGCCAACGCGCCGTGCGCCGCCGGGTTCTCGTGCGGTGGGGCAGAATGCATTTACGAGACCCTCATCCCGGGCGCGCAGTCTCGACCTGCATGGAAGGCTGCCCTGCCATACAGCGGAAGAAGAACTGCAAGGCGGCGCACGCGGCTGTGTTCCTGTTCTTCAATCAGGTTTACCATATCACCGGAGTACGCCCGCCGGTTGACGGCGGGATCAGCTTGCGAGGCGGATGATGGCCTGCATGAATCGTTTGTCCGATGGCGTTTAAGGGCAAGGCGCCCGGCAGCGGATCGGGGGAGATGTCCCGGCGCACGCAACTGCTGCGCCCTTCCATCGCGCTGTCGGCCAAGCAGGTCAGCGAAGCGCGCCGCATGCGCCGGGCCGGCGCCGAGCCGGACGCCATCGCGGAGGCAATGGCGCTGCCGCGGGACGAGGTCGAGAAGGCGCTGGTGCAGATGCGCTCCGCCCGGCCGGAAACGACGCGCGGCACGCTGAACGTCACGCTCGCCGCGCACCGGCTGATCATGAAGGAGCGCATCGGGGAGGAGCCGATCTGGCAGACGATGGACCGGATGCTGGATGAACTCCTGCGCCTCCGTGCCGCCGCGGCGGCCCCGCGGCGGAAACTCCCTGCGCGGCGCCAAGATGATTTGCTTCTCCCCTTGCCTATATCCACTCCGCGAGACACTTAGCTTCGCTGCATGAAAAGTGAGACAAGACCCTGATGCTCTATGCTCTGCACGACGCCGCCGCGGCGTCCCTGCTGCCCGCCCGCGCCTGGGCACGCGCCGCCAGCACCCTGCTGCGCGCGACCCCGGGACCGGAGGCGCTGACCTGGGGCACCCGCGCCGTCGTGGCCTGGGCCGACGTGGCCAACGACGTGCTGCGGCCCCGCGGCAAGCCGGAATGGAACATCAAGGTCAGCCGCGGCGCCGAGGAGCCGCTGCCCGAGACGGTTGAGCTGGACCAGCCCTTCGTCCGGCTGCTGCGCTTCCAGGCGCCCGGCGCGCTTGGCCGCCGCGTCCTGCTGGTGGCGCCGATGAGCGGCCACCACGCGACCCTGCTGCGCGGCACGGTGCAGGACATGGTGGAAACCGGGCTTGAGGTGTTCGTGACCGATTGGCGCGACGCCGGGATCGTGCCGCTGGCGCACGGCGACTTCGACCTCAGCAGCTACATCGAGACCGTGATCGGCTTCTTGCAGCACCTCGGCCCCAACACGCACATCGTCGCCGTGTGCCAGCCGGCGCCGGCGGTGGTCGCGGCCGTCTCGCTCATGGCCACCCGCAACGACCCGGCGCAGCCGCGGACCATGACCTTGATGGGGGGACCCGTCGATACCCGCGCGGCGCCGACCGTCGTGACCAAGCTCGCGCAGGAGCACTCGATCCAGTGGTTCGAGCGGCACGTGACCACCACCGTGCCGCCATGGCACCCCGGCGCGTTCCGCCGGGTGTATCCGGGCTTCCTGCAGCTTGCGGCGTTTATCTCGATGAACCCTGACCGCCACATCGCGGCGCATCGCAAGATGTTCGACCACCTGGTGCGCGGCGACGAGGAAAGTGCCGCGGCGCACCGCCGGTTCTACGACGAGTACCTGGCCGTCATGGACGTGCCCGCCAGCTACTACCTGCAAACCGTGGAAACGTTCTTCCAGAAGCACGACCTCGCGGACGGGCGCATGACGGTCCGTGGCGAGCCGGTCACGCCCTGGGCCATCGAGCACACGGCCCTGATGACCGTGGAGGGCGAACTGGACGACATCTCCGCGCCGGGCCAGACCATCGCGGCGCAGACCATCTGCCGCGGCATCCCGTCGGAGCGCCGGGAGCAGTACATGCAGCTGGGCGTCGGCCATTACGGCATCTTCAACGGCCG
>CAXSEX010000241.1:0-7355 GCA_964236415.1 uncultured Acetobacteraceae bacterium
GAGGTGGAAGCGGGGCTGATCGAGGCGGCTCTCCGGCTGGAGCTTGCCGACGGCGACCTCGTGGCCGACACGGTGGACGGCGAGCCTTGCGTGTTCCTGGCCGGGCTTCACCGCTCGGAGCAGGCGATTGCCGGGCGGCTGCGCGCCCTGTCCGAGGGCCTGCCACCCTGGCCCGCCATCGACGCGGCCCGCGCGATCCCCTGGGTGGAGGCCCGCACGGGGCTGGCGCTGGCGCCGAGCCAGGCGGCGGCGCTGCGGCGCGCGGTTTCGGCCAAGGCGCTGGTGATCACCGGCGGCCCGGGGGTGGGCAAGACCACGCTGGTGCGGTCCATCCTGCAGGTGCTCGGGGCCAAGGGCGTCCAAGTGGCGCTGTGTGCGCCCACGGGCCGCGCGGCCAAGCGCCTGGCCGAGAGCACCGGGCTGGACGCGCGCACGGTGCACCGCCTGCTGGAAGCCGACCCGAAGACGGGCGGGTTCAAGCGCGGCGAGGCGCACCCGCTCGACTGCGGCCTGCTGGTGGTGGACGAGTGCAGCATGGTGGACGTGCCGCTGATGCGGTCGCTCTTGCAGGCGTTGCCGGACGGTGCGGCGCTGCTGCTGGTGGGCGACGTGGACCAGCTGCCGAGCGTGGGGCCGGGCCAGGTGCTGGCGGACGTGATCGCCTCCGGCGCGGTGCCGGTGATCCGGCTCACCGAGGTGTTCCGCCAGGCGGCGCAAAGTCGCATCATCACCAACGCGCACCGTATCAACGCGGGCCAGATGCCGGAACTGAGTGCGCCGGACGGCTCCGACTTCTTCTTCGTGGAAGCGGCGGAGCCGGAGGACGCGGCGCGCAAGCTGCTGGCCGTGGTGCGCGACCGGGTGCCGGCGCGCTTCGGCCTCCATCCGGTGCGCGACATCCAGGTGCTGTGCCCGATGAACCGGGGCAGCCTGGGCGCGCGCACGCTCAACATCGCGCTGCAGCAGGCGCTGAACCCGCCAGGGGCCGAGCGGGTTGAGCGGTTCGGCTGGACGTTCGGCCCCGGCGACAAGGTGATGCAGGTGGCCAACAACTACGAGCGCGACGTGTTCAACGGCGACCTCGGCCTGATCACCGGCCTCGACATGGAAGAGGGCACGCTGACCGTCAGCTTCGAGGGACGGAAAGTGGAATATGGCTTTGGCGAGCTGGACGAGTTGGTGCTGGCCTACGCGGCGACGATCCACAAGGCGCAGGGGTCGGAATACCCCGCCGTGGTGATCCCGCTGGCGACCCAGCACTACGCCATGCTGGCGCGCAACCTGCTCTACACGGGCGTGACCCGCGGCAAGCGGCTGGTGGTGGTCGTGGGCAGCCGCAGGGCGCTGGCCATGGCGGTCAGGGGCGGCACCCGCCGGCGGTGGTCCAAGCTGCGCGAGTGGCTGCGGCCCGATGGACAGATCGTGCGCGGGAGCGGCCTGCCGGCGCATCAGGTGAGCGGGGCGCAGGCCGGCAGCCTGCGGGCATGAGAAAGGGCACATCGGGAACGACGGGGATGGAAGGATTACCCGCGGAACGCGCCGGCCAGCAGGGCCAGGAGGCCGGACATGGATCGGCCGGCGCGGGACCAGGCACTGCCTCGTGGGCCGGACAGCGCGGGAAGCCATGCGGGGCTGCCGCCTTTCAGCATCGCCCGCCGGCCAGACTTCGTCAGGGGTGCCATGGCCAGCAGCGCATCCGCCAGCGTCGGAAAAGACAGCGTCAGGCCGACGCAGTCCGTGACCAGGATCGAGGCGGCGGCGCGACGCGCCCGGAACGCCGGCGCCCTCGCGCGGGGAACATAGATTTCGATGACCTCCTCGGCCTGCGCGTAGCAGGGCGTGATGACCAGCCGGTAGCCGAGCGGGGCCACCTGCTTGGCCCAGCGGCCCGCCATGAGGGCATCCTCGATGACGAACGCAGGTACAGGCATCAACGCGCCCCAGCAGGCCGGAGCCGCGGCTGAACGGGCTGCCGGGCGTCGGTCACAGGCGACTTGTGCTGATGAGGCCGGCGGGCGGGCGCAGGACGGACCGCGCAGCCACGTCCCGGCAACCCGGCGTCCCCGGCGACGAGCATCGCGCCAAGGAGAACGGCCAAGCCCGCCCCACCGTGTTGTCAAGCTCGGCGGTCACGGTCCGGACGACCGGAGCCGCGACGAGGGCAAGGCCGAGCGCAAGGGCGACTTGCGCCGCCGGCCCGGCATTGGCCAGGCGCGTCATGGCTTCTCAAGTCACCAGCGTGAGGCGCGGCACCGCCGCCTCGCTGCTTTCGGCTTCCATCAGGGTGGGAAGCAGGCGGCCCAGCACGTCGAGCGTGCCGCTGCGCGCCCGGGTGAGCGGCAGGCGCAGGTCGCCGTTGCACAGGCCGGCCATGCACAGCGCGGCCTTGACGGGAATAGGGTTGCTTTCCTCGAACAGCGCCTGGTGCAGCGGCGCCAGCAGGTCGCGAAGCCGGGCGAACTCGATGGGATCGACCCGGTCCCACGCGGCATGAAGGCGCGCGCATAGCCCTGGCGCCAGGTTGGCCGAGACCGAGATGCAGCCGTGCCCGCCCATGGCCCGGTATGCCGGCGCGGTCGCGTCGTCGCCGGAAAACTGGATCAGCTCCCCGCCGCACAGCGCGCGCAGCCGCACCGGGCGCGACAGATCGCCGGCCGCGTCCTTGATCGCCATCACCAGGCCGCTCTCGTGCAGGCGCGCGACGGTCTCGTCCGCGACCGCGACGCCGACGCGCCCGGGAACGTCATAGAGGATCAGCGGCAAGTCGGCAGCATGCGCGACCGCCCTGACGTGCGCCGCGATGCCCTCCTGCGTCGGCCGTGCATAGGGCGGGGCAGCGCACAGCAGCCCAGCGGCCCCGTTCCGTGCCGCGCCGGCCGCCAGAAGGGTCGCCGCTTCCGTCGCCGGGGCGCCGCACCCGGCGATGACCGGAATCCGGCCGGCCGCGGCCTCCACCGCCACAGCGACGACCCGCGCCTGCTCCGCAATCGACAGGGCGGGCGCCTCGCCCGTGCTGCCGCACACGACGAGGGCGGCTGTTCCCGCCTTGACCTGCCGCTCGCACAAGGCTGCCAGGGCGTCGGCGTCAACCTGCCCATCCCGGAATGGCGTCACCAGCGCGACCGCCGAGCCGCCGGTGCAGCCGAGGCTGCCGGACGACAAGTTGGCCCTGCTCAGGGCGGACGCGCCGGGGATCAAGCGCATGCCAGGCTCCCGTGCAGCGGCAGTTCGGCGCGGATCAGGGTCCCATCGGCACGGCCCACTTCGCGGAAGCCGTTGAAGCCGTGCAGGAGCAGAAGCTGGCTGGCCTGCCGGGTCAGCGCACCGGCCGGCGCGTCCAAATGGAGGGCGACCGTGCCGAGCGGCGCCAGGACCCGCCGGGCATGGGCGATTGACCGCGTCAGGTGGTCGGGCGAACGGATGCCGGGGATGATGGCCACGTCGGCCGTGGCCGCCTTCGGCCATTCGCAGATCCGCGTCGCGCAAACGTCGGCGCTGCCCCGGCGAAGCAGCGCGCACAGCAGTTCCAGGGTGTGCGGACCGATCAGGCTGATGCGGCTGTCCGGGCTTGGGTCGGCCATCGTCAGCAAGGCGGCCTCGGCGGGGCTGATCTGGGGAGGAGGCCCGTCTTCCACCCCCGTCGGCGTTGGCGGCTTGGCGGCGAGACCCAGGTGTTGAAGCAAGGAAGGCTCCTGCGACAGAATGAGACCGGGGGACCGTCGCAGCCGTTCCGGCCAGGGCGCCTTGGGATGCTACGGGCCACGTCCCGCGCTGCATCCGGTGGCTGACCCATGGGTCTCCCAGATCGACCGGGAAGGTAGGGCGCGTTCGATAAAGGCTCCATGCGCATCAGCGGCTGACCGCATAAACAACGGGTATATGTTGCTGGCACGGTCGGCAGCATTGATCCTGCCGCCAGATTGCGTCATGCTGCGGGTGTCCAAACCAACCCTCGCGGGAGAGTGCTGGCCCTTTCCAGCCGCCGAAGGCGCAACCGGCCCCCGGAAACGCTCAGGCCCCAAGGACCGCGGGGGATCAGGACCTCTGGAAAGCCGGCGGCCGTCCACGTGGCCTCCGCACCGACGGAGTAACGGCGCCCGGGAGAGCGCCCGAATCTCTCAGGTTTCCCGGACAGAGGGGGGTCGCACCCGTTGGCAGCCGCCGGCGGGCGACCCTGCGCCCGGAGCTTGCCCATGGCCGAACCCGTCCTGAACATCGAAGCCGATCCGCCGGACGAGCTGCGCACCACGCCGCTCGATGCGCTGCATCGCAGGCTGGGCGCGCGCATGGTGCCGTTCGCCGGCTACGCGCTGCCGGTGCAGTACGGACCCGGCGTGCTGGCTGAACATGTGCATACCCGCGCCAGCGCCAGCCTGTTCGACGTGTCGCACATGGGCCAGTTCACCCTGAGCGGCGACGGCGCCGCCGCGGCGCTGGAGGGCTTGGCGCCGGGCGACTTCCAGGCGCTCGCGCCGGGCCGGCAGCGCTACTCGCTGCTGCTGAACGACATCGGCGGCATCCTCGACGATCTCATGGTCGCGAACTACGGCGACCGCCTGATGATCGTCGTCAACGCCAGCCGCAAGGACGCCGACGCGCACCATATCGCGCAGGGCTTGCCGCCCGGCCTTTCCTTTGACCAGCATCCAGACCGCGCACTGCTGGCGCTGCAGGGGCCGGCCGCGGCCGGCGTCATGGAGCGCCTGTGCCCGGCCGCGGCGGCGCTGCCCTTCATGGGCGTGACCGAGGCGCCGGTCGGCGGCATCGCCGCCTGGGTCAGCCGTTCCGGCTACACCGGGGAGGACGGCTTTGAGATCTCCGTCCTGGCAACGGAGGCGGAGGCGTTGGCGACCCAGTTGCTCGCCGAACCCGGGGTGCTGCCGGCCGGGCTGGGCGCACGGGACAGCCTGCGGCTGGAAGCCGGGCTGTGCCTGTACGGCACCGACATCGACGAGCTGACCACGCCGGTGGAGGCGAACCTCGCCTGGACGGTCGGCAAGCGCCGCCGGGCAGAGGGCGGGTTTCCCGGGGCAACGGTGGTGCTGGACCAGTTGAAGACTGGGCCGCACCGGCTGCGCGTCGGGCTGCGGCCGACCGGCAAGGCTCCGGCGCGGGCCTTGACCCCCATCGTGAGCACGGACGGCACCTCCGCCGGCAGCGTCACCTCGGGCGGCTTCTCGCCCACGCTTGGGGCACCCGTCGCCATGGGCTACGTGCGCCGGGACGTGTCGGCGTCGGGCACCGAGCTGCAGCTGCTGGTGCGCGACAACATCCTGCCGGCGCAGGTTGTCCCCCTGCCCTTCGTCCCGCACCGCTTCGTCAGCTGATCCGGAGCCGCACCCATGACCGAGACCCGCTACACCAAGGACCATGAATGGGTCCGCCTGGACGGCGCCGTCGCCACCGTGGGCGTGACCGACCACGCGCAGGAGGCGTTGGGCGACGTCGTGTTCGTCGAACTGCCCAAGCCCGGCCGCGAGGTCGCGGACGGCGAGGCCTGCGCCGTGGTGGAAAGCGTGAAGGCGGCGTCCGACGTGTACGCCCCGCTCGCCGGCCGCGTGACGGAAACCAACGAAGCCGTCGTGGATGACCCGGCGCTGGTCAACCGCGCCGCGGGCGGCGACGCCTGGTTCTTCCGCATGGAATTGTCGGACCCCGCGAGCTTCGCCGCCCTGATGGACGAAGCCTCCTACAAGGCCCTGGTGGACAGCCTGTGATGGACGGACACTTCGACCCGCCCGCGGAGCTTGGCGCCCTGGAAAGCGCGGACGGCTTCGTCGCCCGCCACGTCGCGCCGAACGAGGCCGAGATCGCCGCCATGCTGCGGGAAGTCGGGGCGGCGTCGCTCGATGACCTGGCGGCCAAGGCCGTGCCCGCCGCGATCCGCGGGCTGGACGCCATGGACCTGCCGCCCGCCATCGACGAGGCGGCGGCCCTTGCCGAGCTGCGCGGCCTCGCCGGGCAGAACGAGTGCAAGCGGTCGCTGATCGGCCAGGGCTATCACGGCACCCACGTGCCCCCGGTGATCGGGCGCAACGTCTTGGAGAACCCCGGCTGGTACACCGCCTACACCCCGTATCAGGCGGAGATCGCGCAGGGGCGGCTTGAGGCGCTGCTGAATTTCCAGACGATGGTTTGCGACCTCACGGCCATGCCCATCGCCAACGCTTCCCTGCTGGACGAGGCGACTGCGGCGGCGGAAGCTGTGACGATGGCGCGTGGCCTGGGCCGGGCCAAGTCGGACGTGCTCGCCGTCTGCGCCGACCTGCACCCGCAGACCCGCGCCGTGCTGGCCACCCGCGCGGCGCCGCTCGGCGTCCGGCTGGTGGACGTGGCGCCGGGCGATGCGGCGGGGATCGGCGCCGCCAAGCCCTTCGCCGTCGTGCTGCAATACCCCGGCACCACGGGCGCCATCCGCGACCTCCGTGCGGAGATCACCGCCGCGCGGAATGCGGGGGCGCTCGCCGTCGTCTGCGCGGACCTGCTGTCCCTGGTCCTGCTGACGCCACCGGGCGAGATGAACGCGGATGTCGTCGTCGGCTCCGCCCAGCGGTTCGGCGTGCCGATGGGCTTCGGCGGCCCGCATGCCGGGTTCTTCGCGACGCGCGAGGCGTTCAAGCGCCAGATGCCCGGCCGCCTGGTCGGGGTGAGCCAGGACGCCGCCGGCAACCCGGCGCTCCGCCTCGCCCTGCAAACCCGCGAGCAGCACATCCGGCGGGAAAAGGCCACCAGCAACATCTGCACCGCCCAGGCCCTGTTGGCGGTGATGGCCGGGATGTATGCGGTTTGGCATGGGCCGGAGGGCCTGCAGCGGATTGCCCGGCGGGTGCATCTGCAAGCCCGGCTGCTCGCCGGCGCCGCGGTGCGCGCCGGGTTCACGCTGCGGCATGGGGCGTTCTTCGACACGCTGACGCTGGACGGCGACACGGCGGGCCTGACCGAGCGCGCCGCGTCCGCCGGGTTCAACCTGCGCGCGCTGCCGGGTAACGGCGTCTCGATTGCGCTGGATGAAACGGTGACGCGGGGGGAACTCGGGCAGCTTGCCGAGATCCTCGGCGCCCCCCTGCTCGACGCCGCCGGCGTGCCGGAGGCATTGGTCCGCACCTCCCGCCTGCTGACCGCCCCGGTGTTCAGCGCCTACCACGCCGAGCACGAGATGCTGCGCTACCTCAAGCGGCTGGAGGACCGCGACGTGGCGCTGAACCGCAGCATGATCCCGCTCGGCTCCTGCACCATGAAGCTGAACGCCACGGCGGAGATGATCCCGATCACCCTGCCCGGCTTCGCGGATATCCACCCCTTCGCGCCCGCCGACCAGACCCGGGGCTACGCCAAGCTGATCGAACGTCTGTCCG
>CAXSEX010000242.1:0-4138 GCA_964236415.1 uncultured Acetobacteraceae bacterium
CCAGGTGGTCGCGACCGTGCTCAGCCATGATATGGAGAACGACCCGGACATCGTTGCGCTGATTGGATGTTCGGCTGCGCTGACGCTCTCGGGCATCCCGTTCTTCGGCCCGGTCGGCGCCGCCCGCGTGGGGTTCGCCAACGGCGAGTACCTTCTGAACCCGACCGCGGAGCAGCTGGTAGGCAGCAAGCTCGACCTCGTGGTGGCCGGCACGGGCGAAGGCGTCCTGATGGTCGAAAGCGAGGCGCAGGAGCTGTCCGAGGACGTGATGCTCGGTGCCGTCACCTTCGGCCACACGCATTTCCAGCCGGTGATCCAGGCGATCATCGAGCTTGCGGAGCATGCGGCCAAGGAGCCGTGGGCCATGGCCGAGCCGGCGCCGGAACGTGCCGCGCTGACCGCCCGGATCGACGAGCTGGCTCGCGCCAGCCTGGCGGAAGCATACCAGGAGCGGCAGAAGCAGGTCCGCCAGGACAAGGTCGGCGCCGCCAAGAAGGGCGCGCTTGAGATCCTCGTGAGCGAGGGGCAGGATGCGGAAGCCGCCAAGTCGCTGTTCAAGCAGCTTGAAGCCGACGTGGTGCGCAACGCGGTGCTGGACACTGGCCTGCGCATTGACGGCAGGGACACCAAGACCGTGCGGCAGATCGTAGCCGAGGTCGTCGTGCTGCCCCGCGCCCACGGCAGTAGCCTGTTCACCCGCGGCGAGACGCAGGCGCTGTGCGTGGCCACCCTCGGCACCGGGCAGGACGAGCAGGTGATCGACGCGCTGGAAGGCGAGCGTCGCGAGCACTTCATGCTGCATTACAACTTCCCTCCCTACAGCGTCGGCGAGGCAGGCCGCATGGGCAGCCCCGGCCGCCGCGAGATCGGCCATGGCAAGCTCGCCTACCGCGCCGTCCGCCCGGTGCTGCCCGGCAAGGACGTGTTCCCCTACACCATGCGCGTCGTGAGCGAGATCACCGAGAGCAACGGCAGTTCCTCTATGGCGACGGTCTGCGGCACCAGCCTGTCGCTGATGGACGCAGGCGTGCCGCTGGCGCGCCCGGTGGCCGGAATTGCCATGGGCCTCATCAAGGAGGACCGCGGCTTCGCCGTGCTGTCCGACATCCTGGGCGACGAAGACCATCTCGGCGACATGGATTTCAAGGTGGCCGGCAGCGAGCAGGGCGTCACCAGCCTGCAAATGGACATCAAGATCACCTCCATCACCGCTGACATCATGAAGGTCGCGCTGGAGCAGGCGCGGGATGGCCGCCTGCACATCCTGGGCGAGATGGCGCGGGCCATCCAGGGCGCCCGATCCGACGTGGCTGCGACCGCACCGCGCATCACCATCATCACGGTGCCGAAGGAGAAGATCCGCGAGGTGATCGGCACCGGCGGCAAGGTGATCCGCGACATCGTGGAGCAGAGCGGCGCCAAAATCGACATTGAGGACGACGGCACCATCAAGATCGCCGCCACGACCGACACGGCCAGCCAGAAGGCTATCGACATGATCCGCGGCATCGTGGCGGAGCCGGAGATCGGCCAGATCTACAACGGCAAGGTGGTCAAGACCGCAGATTTCGGGGCATTCGTCAATTTCCTCGGCGCCAAGGATGGGCTTGTGCACATCAGCGAGTTGCAGCAGGGCCGGGTCAACAAGACGACGGACGTGGTGAGCCAGGGCGACGCCGTGAAGGTGAAGGTCCTGGGCTTCGACGACCGTGGCAAGGTCAAGCTGTCCATGCGCGTCGTCGATCAAGCGACCGGGGCGGACATCACCGAGCAGGTCGGCAGCAAGGGCGGGCGCGACGGGGGCGGACGCGACATCAGTGGACACGAGGGAGGCCGCCGCGAGCGGTTGGAGCCTGACGCGGCCGAGTAAGTTAGGAAACGTGAACGTGTGCGGCTGGGCCTGGTAAATCGGCGCCCAGCCGCCAATGTTTCAGACTGTTGCAAAGTAGGGCTCAGGCGGGAATGAAGGCTGTCAACGCGATACAGATGGGCGGCGTGGACGTCCTCCCGCTGATCGAGGGCGGAAAGGGTATCGGCGTGTCCACCGGCGTGAGTTCGGGCCACTGGGCCAGCGCCGGCGGCGCCGGGACGTTCAGCGCGGTGAACGCCGACTTCTATGACGAGAGTGGCAACCCGCTCGACCAGACCTATCACGGCCGCACCCGGCGGGACCGCCATGAGGAACTGGTGCAGTTCGGCATCCAGGGCGGCATCGCCCAGGCCCAGCGCGCCCACGACATCTCCGGCGGCCAAGGCCGCCTGCATGCCAACATCCTTTGGGAGATGGGCGGGGCGGAACGGGTCATCACCGGCGTGCTTGAGGGCGCCAAGGGCCTGATCCACGGCCTGACCTGCGGCGCCGGCATGCCGTACCGCCTGTCGGACATCGCCGCACGGTTCGGCGTGCACTACTACCCCATCGTCTCCTCCTCGCGCGCCTTCAGCGCCTTGTGGAAGCGCGCCTACTCCAAGGCCGCATCCCTGCTGGGCGGCGTCGTGTACGAGGACCCGTGGCTTGCGGGCGGGCACAACGGCTTGTCCAACGGCGAGGACCCGACTAAGCCCGAGGACCCCTTCCCCCGCGTGCTGGCGCTGCGCAAGCTGATGCGCACCTTCGGGCTGGATCAGACGCCCATCATCATGGCGGGCGGCGTCTGGTGGCTGGAAGAGTGGGAAGACTGGATCGGCAACCCGGACCTCGGCCCCATCGCCTTCCAGTTCGGCACCCGGCCCTTGCTGACCGTGGAAAGCCCGATCAGCGATGCCTGGAAGCAGCGGTTGCTGAGCCTGAAGAAAGGCGACGTTTTCCTGAACAAGTTCAGCCCGACCGGCTTCTATTCCAGCGCCGTCAACAACGGCTTCATCGCCGAGTTGCGGGAGCGCGGAGAGCATCAGGTTGCCTACTCGACGGAGCCGATTGGCGAGCATGTCGCCATGCTTGGCATCGGTCCGCGCAAGCGGCCGGTCTACTTGACGCCCAACGACCTGTTCAACGTCGAGGGCTGGATCGCCGCCGGGTTCACCGAGGCGCTGCGCACGCCCGACAGCACGCTGATCTTCGTGACGCTGGAACGGGCGGCGCGGATCACCGAGGACCAGGTGTCCTGCATGGGCTGCCTCAGCCAGTGCCGGTTCAGCAACTGGAGCCAGCACGGTCCCGACTTCGACAACGGCAAGAAGGCCGATCCGCGTAGCTTCTGCATCCAGAAAACATTGCAGTCCGTGCGGCGGGAGGACCAAACGCCGGAGGCCATCGAGCACCAGCTGATGTTCAGCGGCCACAACGCCTACCGCTTTGCCAGCGATCCCTTCTATTCCAACGGGTTCATCCCGACCGTTAAGCAACTGATGGAGCGCATCGTCTCCGGCCGCTAAGGTTTTCCGAGCGCCAGGGCACGGGCATAGACGATCTTGCGCGGCAGTCCGGTCGCGGCGGCGACCAGCGCAGCGGCGTCCTTCAGGCTGCTCTGCGTCAATGCGTGGCGCAACTGCTCATCCAGGTCCTGCGCGTCGGCGGCCTCCTCGGGCGCCGGGCCGACAACGATTGTGATCTCTCCCCGGGCTGGCGCGACGGCGTAGTGCGCAGCCAGTTCCGGCAGCGGGCCACGCCGGACCTCCTCGAACCGCTTGGTCAACTCGCGCGCGACCGCGGCCGGGCGATCCCCAAGCTGAGCCGCCAGATCGGCCAACGTTTCCGCCAACCGGTGCGGGGCCTCGTGCCACAGCAGGGTCGCCGACAACCCGGCGCGTTCCGCGGCGCGCAGCCGGCCAAAGGCCGCCCGGCGTGCCGCCGACCGGGGGGGCGGAAAGCCCAGGAACAGGAACGGTTGCGGCGGCAAGCCCGACAGGACCAACGCCGTCACCGCCGCGTTCGGACCCGGCACCGCCGAGACCGGCAACCCCGCCGCCACGGCCGCCCGCACCAGCCGGTATCCGGGATCGGACACCAGCGGCGTCCCGGCGTCCGACACCAGCGCCATCCGGCTCCCGCCTCGTAGCCGGTCGATCAGCGACGGAATGCGGTCCTCCTCGTTGTGGTCGTGCAGGGGCGAGGTGCGCGCGGCGATCCCGTAATGCGTCAGCAGGCGGGCGGTCATGCGGGTATCCTCGCAAAGCACGAGGTCGGCACACCGCAGAG
>CAXSEX010000242.1:4148-7345 GCA_964236415.1 uncultured Acetobacteraceae bacterium
GACCGCGACGCGCAGCACGTCCAGCGCGCGCGACGACACATCCGCCAAATTGCCGATCGGGGTAGCCACCAGCACGAGTCCCGGTGGTATAAACGAGGCGCGATCCGGAGCGGGATCACCAACAAGGGATTCGGGACATGGTTCGTCGTCGAGGGTTTGCTCGGGCATTCACGCTCCTTGTCGCCGCGGCCGGGCTGGCCGCCTGCGTAGCCGACACGGGCGGCGCCGGCTATGGCCGTCCAGCCGTGGCCGGGACGCCGCCGGTCGCGCCCCCGGGATCGCCAGGCCAGCGCGTGACGATCCTGCTGCCGTTGACAGGGCCGACGGCCGAGGTCGGCCAGGCCATGCTGCGGGCCGCGCAGCTCTCGCTTGATCAGCCGGGCGCGCCGCCTTTGGACGCGCGCGACACCGCAGGCACGCCCGCCGGCGCCGCCGAGGCTGCCAAGGCGGCGATTGCCGCCGGAACCGGCCTGCTGCTCGGCCCGCTTACCGCGGGCGAGACTGCGGCTGTGGCGCCCCTGGCCAAGGCGGCCGGCGTTCCCGTGCTGGCCTTCACCTCCGATGCCACGCTGGCCCAGCCCGGTGTTTGGGCACTTGGGGTCACGCCTGCCCAGCAAGTGCGCCGGCTGGTTCCGGCCGCGCAGGCCGAGGGCAGGACGCGCATCGCGGCCGTGCTGCCGAAGAATGCGTTCGGGGACGCGCTGGAAAGCGGCGTGACCGCTGCCTCCGCCGCCGCCGGGTTCGCGCCGCCCTCGGTCCTGCGTTATGGGAGCGGGTTTCCTGCCCTCAACGCCGCGCTGAAAACCGTGTCCGACTATGACGCGCGGCGCGGCGCCATCGAGCAGCAGCGACAGGCGGCACGGACCCGCGGCGATGCCGAGGGCCGGCGGGAGGCTGCGGAAGCCGGCCGCCAAACCCCGGCGCCGCCGCCCTTCGACACCTTGCTGCTGGGCGCCGCCGGGGAGCCGCTCGGCCAGGCGCTGCCGTTGCTGACGTTTTACGACATCGGGCCGGGGCAGGTCCGCATTCTCGGTCCGGCGCTTTGGAGCCGCGAGGCGCCCCGCCTGTCCGCCCTCGCGGGCGCCTGGTATGCCGCCCCCGACCCGGCGCAGCGCGCCCAGTTCGAGCAGTCATACGCCGCCAAGTACAACGCGCCGCCACGGGATCTTGCGAGCCTCGCCTATGATGCCGCCGGCGTCGCGCGCGTGGCGGCAGGGAGCGGCGGCTTCACGCCCGGCGCCCTCAGCCGCCCCGAAGGCTTCACGGGAGCGGACGGGCTTTTGGGCTTGCAGCCCGATGGCCAGGTGCGGCGCGGCCTCGCGATCTTTGAGATCAGCCAGGGCGGCTCCCGCGTCGTGCAGCCTGCGCCGCAGAGCCTGCAAGCGCCGGGCGTGTAGCGGGCCGCGTCGCCGGGGGCCGCATGGGCGCAGTTCCCCTCCGCATCGCCGCGCTGTGGGCCGCGGTGCCGCTCTTGGTTCTGTCGGGGCTGGTAGCCCTGGGGGACCTTGGGTGGCGCCCAGGGGTCGGCGCTGCGGCGGTGGTGCTGGCCGGGTCGGTCGGCCTGGCACAGCTTTGGGCGCGTGATCTCCGCCACACGATGGCGATGCTGCATTGGGCCGGCTCGACGCAGCCGGGCGATCCGCCGCCCCGCCCCTTCCTCGCTGCCATGGCCCACCTCGCGCGGGAAGCGGAGCGGCTGTCGCGGTCGCTCGCGGTGCGGACGGCCCAGGTCGAGGGTCTGCTGCGGGCGGAGCAGGTGATCGTGCAGCGCCTGCCGGACCCGCTGATCGTGCTCGGTCCCGACCGGCGGGTGCAGCGCGCCAACGCGGCCGCTCATGCCGCCTTTGGCGACGAGATGGCGGCCGTGCTGCGCCACCCGGGCCTCCGCGCCGCCATCGACCGGGCGCAGAGCCAAGGCGAGAACCAGGCCGCCGAGCTGAGCCTGCCGGTCCCCGTGGCGCGGGAGGTGTATGCGATCGTCATGGCGCTCGACCCGCCGCTGTCGGACGGCGGACGCATTGTCGCCGTGCTGTCGGACCGCACGCGGGAGCGCGCGGTGGAGCGCATGCGCGCCGATTTCGTGGCCAACGCCAGCCACGAGTTGCGGACGCCGCTCACCAGCCTGATCGGGTTCATCGACACCCTGCGTGGCCCGGCGGCGGACGACCCGCCGGCGCAGACCCGGTTCCTCGGCATCATGGCGGAACAGGCGCAGCGGATGAACCGGCTGATCGACGACCTGCTGAGCCTGTCGCGCATCGAGTTGACCGAGCATCAACTGCCGGCCACGCGGGTCAACCTCCGGGACCTGGTCCACCGTCTCGCCGCCGGCTTCGAGCCACAGGTCGCCGCGCGTTGCATCCGACTGGACGTGCGCGTGCCGCCCAGCCTGCCGCGGGTGGTGGGCGACGACGACCAGCTGGAGCAGGTGCTGCAGAACCTGCTGGACAACGCGGTGAAGTATGGCCGGGAGGGCGGCGTCGTCACGGTGTCGGCCGGGCGGGTCGGGCCGGGCGGACGCTGGCCCGGGCGGCCCGGCGTCACGCTGTCCGTGTCCGACGACGGACAGGGCATCGCGCGGGCGCATATCCCGCGCCTGACCGAGCGGTTCTACCGGGCCGACAAGGGCCGGTCGCGCGCCGTTGGCGGCACCGGGCTGGGCCTGGCCATCGTCAAGCACATCGTCAACCGCCACCGCGGGCAGATGCTGATCGACAGCCAAGAAGGCGCGGGCACGACCGTCACGATCTGGCTGCCTGAAGGCGAGGCGGCGGAAACCGCCGCAGCAGCCCCAGCATGACCAGCATCGCCGGCACAGCGGCGAAAATCGTCAGCGCGTAGAATGGCACCCACCCCAGAGCCGCCGCCAGCACGCCTGAGAACCCGCCCAGCGTGCGCAGCCCCACCGCGGCGAGCGAAGACAGCAGAGCGTATTGCGTGGCGGTGAACGCGCTGGAGCACAGGGCGGACAGGTAGGTGAGGAACGCCGCATCGGCCATCGCCTCGGCAAAGCTTTCCAGCATTACCTTGGCCAGCAGGATGCGCGTGTCCCCGCCGGACACCGCCAGGGCAAAGTAAAGCGCCATGGAGGCCATCTGCACGAAGCCGGTCAGCAGCAACGCCCGCCCGGTGCCGATGCGTATAACGAGCCAGCCGCCCGCGGCGATGCCCAGCAGGCTCGCAACCAGCCCCGGCAC
>CAXSEX010000243.1:0-7329 GCA_964236415.1 uncultured Acetobacteraceae bacterium
TCCACGTCCACCCGCGCCGAGCCGGGCACGCGCACCTGGTCCAGCCAGTCCCGCAACAGCGGCTGCACCGCGATGTCGCGCCGGGTCTTGAGCAGCAGCCGGCGGCGGTGCCGCCCGCGCAGGATCGCCAGCGGCGCCGGCGCGGGACCCAGCACCAGCACGCCCTCCGCCCGCGGCGCGGCATGGCCCAGGTCGCGCGCCACCTCGTCCGCCGCCTGCGCCGTGTCGGCGCTGACGATCAGGGCGGCCAGGCGGCCGTAGGGCGGCCAATGGCCGGGCTTGCGCCCTTCCGCCTCCGCTGCCATGAACGCCTGCAGGTCGCCGCCGATCAGCGCCTGCATCACGGGATGGTCGGGGCTGAAGGTCTGCAGCAGCACGGTGCCCGGCGCCTCCGCCCGCCCGGCGCGGCCGGCGACCTGGTGCAGCAATTGCACTGTCCGCTCCGCCGCCCGCAGGTCGCCGCCCGCGAGGCCCAGGTCAGCATCCACCACGCCCACCAGCGTCAGATGCGGGAAGTGCCAGCCCTTGGCGACGATCTGCGTGCCGATGATGAGGTCCACCTCCCGCCGTTCGATGGCGTGCGCAGCCTCCGCGGCGGCGTGCGGACCCGGCAGCGTGTCGCTCGCCATCACCAAACGGCGCGCTTCGGGAAATACGGCCGCAACCTCCTCGGTGATGCGCTCCACGCCGGGGCCGATGGGCACCAGGCTGTTCTCGGCGGCGCAGTGCGGGCAAGCGGGCGGGATCGGCTCGGTGTGCGCGCAGTGATGGCAGGTCAGCACGCGCCGGGCGCGGTGCTCCACCAGCCAGGCGGTGCAGTTCGGGCACTGCATCCGGTGCCCGCAGGTGCGGCACAGCGTCAGCGGCGCGTAGCCGCGGCGGTTCAGGAACAGCATCGCCTGCTCCCCGCGCGCCAGCGTCTCGTGCACGGCCGCGACCAGCGGCGGCGACAGGAACCGCCCGCGCTCCGGCGGCGCGATGCGGAGGTCGATGGCCGCGACCGTGGGCAGCGTCGCACCGCCATGCCGGCTTTCGAGCGTCAGGCGGCGGTAGCGCCCGGCCTCGACGTTGGCCAGCGTTTCCAGGCTGGGCGTCGCCGACACGAGCACCGCCGGCGCCCCCGCCAGCCGCGCCCGCACCACGGCCATGTCGCGGGCGTGGTACACCACGCCGTCCTCCTGCTTGAACGCGGTCTCGTGCTCCTCATCGACGATCACCAGGCCGAGGTCGGGGAACGGCAGGAACAGCGCCGAGCGCGCGCCGACCACCACCGGCGCAGCGCCGTCCGCCACCGCCCGCCAGGTAAGCCGCCGGGTGCGGGACGCGAGGTCGGAGTGCCACACCGCCGGCGCCACGCCGAACCGCGCCTCGAACCGCTCCAGCCACTGCGAGGACAGCGCGATCTCCGGCAGCAGCACCAGCGCCTGGCGGCCCTGCGCCATGCACTCGGCAACCGCTTCCAGGTAAACCTCGGTCTTGCCCGACCCGGTCACGCCGTCCAGCAGCGTGACGCTGTAGCGGCGGCTGGCGACGGCGCCGCGCAGGGTCTCGCTGGCGGCGGCCTGCGCGCCGGACAGGGTGGGGCCAGGGTGGGCCGGGTCGGGCGTGCGGAACGGCGCGCGGGCCGGCAGCGCCACGGGAAGCAGCAGCCCGGCCTGCGCCATGCCGCGCACCACCCCGGCGCTGACCCCGGCGCCGCGCGCGATGGCGCCGGTCGTCCGCGGCGCGCCGTCCGAAAGCCACGCCGACACGCGCGCCCGCGCCTCCGTCAGCGGCTTGCCGGGCTGCGCGCCCGCGATGCGCCACCCGGCCGCCGGCGTCTCAGGCTGCAGCGCGTTGACCCGCAGCGCCATGGCCAGCACCTCCCCGGGAGATGCGAGGGTATAGCCGGCAACCCAATCGACGAAGCGGCGCAGCGCCGGGGGGATCGGCGCGGTGTCGAGCACCGCCGTCACCGGCTTCAGCTTGGAGTCGGAGACCGATGGGCCGGCGGGCGCGTCCCAGACCACGCCGACCTCCTCCCGCCGGTTGAGCGGCACCAGGACGACATCGCCGGGCTGCGGGTCGAAGTCATCGGGCACCGCGTAATCGAAGGTGCCCTGGAACGGGCGCGGCAGCAGCACGGCAATGCGCTTCCGGGCTGGGACCGCAGCGAGTAGTATGGGGTGGCCCGGCATGAGGCCGTCATGCTCGATCTTACGCCGGCTGGCTCGCATGTGCCCAATCACGGTGCTGGCCGGTTCCGACCGGCGGATGAACGGAGAGTGAACACTTTGCGAGATGAGCAATCGCAGGTCGGAATGCAACCTGCGCCGGCCAAAGCCAAGGCGGGGAATGCGGAAACCGACGCGGCCACCGTGGCGGCGTTCCTGCGCGCCAACCCCGGCTGGCTCGCGGCCAATCCCGAGTTGTACGCCGCGCTGCATCCGCCGGTCCGCGTGCATGGCGAGCGGATGGCCGACCACATGGCGGCCATGCTGGACCGCGCCCGGGCCGGCGCCGCGGCGCTGGCGGATGCGACGCACGAGCGCCGGGCGGCGGACGGGTTCGCCGAGCGGGTGCAGGACGCCGTGCTGGCGGTGATGGGCGCGAAGGACCTGGCCTGGTGCCTGCAGCACGACCTGCCGGGCCTGCTGTGGCTTGACGGCGTCCGCTTGTGCGCCGAGTTGGGCCAGCGCCACGGGCCGGGCGCCATTCCGGGCGCGACGCGGGTGCCGCCCGGCACGGTGGCCGCGACGCTCGGGCGCCGCCGTGCCGTGGTGCGGGACGCCGTGCGTACGCCGCTGCTGCATGGAGAGGCCGCCGCCCTAGCCGGGCGGGAGGCGCTGGTGCGGGTGCCGCTGCCGGACGCCCCGGCCTTGCTGGCGCTGGCCTGCCGGGACGGCCGGGCGCTGGCCGGTGCCGCGACGCCGGTGCTGGCCTTCCTCGGCCAGGCCATCGCGGTGGCGGTGGCGCGGGCATGACGGCGGAGCTGGCAGCCGATGCCGTGGCCGGGTTCCTCGACTGGCTGACCCGGGCGCGGCAGGCTTCGCCGCTGACTGTCGCCGCATATGGCCGCGACCTCGGCGCGTTCCTGGCGTTCCTGACGGGCCATCTGGGCTGGGAGCCATGGCTGGCCGACCTCCAAACGCTGACCCAGGCGGACCTGCGGGCCTGGCTGGCGCATGAGGCGGCGCAGGGCACCGTAAACGCGACCCGCGCCCGCCACCTGTCCGCGGTCCGCAGCCTGTTCCGCTTCCTGTCCCGGCATCGCGGGGTCGCCAACCCGGCGCCGGGCCTCATGCACACGCCGCGCGCCCAACCCCCCATCCCCCGCGCGCTGACGCCCGCGCAGGCCTTGACGGTCGCGAACGACATCGGGGAGACGGCGGACGACCCGGCGTTGCAGGCGCGCGACGCGGCGCTGTTCACGCTGCTGTACGGCGCCGGGCTGCGGATCAACGAGGCGCTGTCGCTGGATGTCGGCAGCGTGCCGGACGGCGCAAGCACGCTGCTGGTGCTTGGCAAGGGCGGCAAGCAGCGCCTGGTGCCGCTGCTGCCGGCGGTGCAGCAGGCGTTGGCCGCCTGGATGCGGCTGCACCCGCGGCGCCAGCCGGACGCGCCGCTGTTCCTGGGCGCGAAAGGCGGGCGACTCGACGCGCGGGTGGCCCGGCGCACCATCGAGGCATTCCGGCCCTTGGCCGACCTGCCGGCGCACGCCACGCCGCACGCGCTGCGCCACAGCTTCGCGACGCATCTGCTGGCCGGCGGCGCCGACCTGCGCTCCATTCAGGAACTGCTGGGCCACGCCAGCCTGTCCACGACGCAGCGCTACACCAGTGTTGACGCGGCCGGGCTGCGGGCCGTGTGGCAGCGCGCCCACCCGCGCGGGCAGGACTGACCGGCGTTCAGGGCCGGGCGATCAGCGCCTTCATCGTCGCGACCACGTTCGGCAGGCCGTCCGTGATCGCCTGGCCGATCAGGAAATGGCCGATGTTCAGCTCCTCGACCTGCGGCAGCAGCGCGACTGGCCGCACGTTCGCGTAGGTCAGGCCGTGGCCGGCGTGGCATTCCAGACCGATTTCGGCCAAGAAAGCGGCGGCATCGCGCAGCCGCTCGAACTCGCCGGGACGCCCTTCGGCGTAGGCGCCGGTGTGCAGCTCGACGACCTCCGCCCCCAAAGCATGCGCCGCGCGGAGCTGCGCCGGGTCGGGATCGAGGAACAGCGACACGCGGATGCCGGCGTCGCGCAGCGCGCGGATGCGCGGCCCCAATGCCTCCGCCTGCCCGGCGGCGTCCAGCCCGCCCTCCGTCGTGACCTCGGCCCGGCGCTCCGGCACCACGCAGCACGCGGCGGGGCGCAGGCGCAGCGCGATGCCCACCATCTCGTCGGTCGCGGCCATCTCGAAGTTGAGGCGGACCTCTGGGGACGCGGCGAGGCGCTCCAAGTCGGCGTCGCGGACGTGGCGCCGGTCCTCCCGCAAATGCGCCGTGATGCCGTCCGCGCCGGCGCCGATGGCCAGCAGCGCCGCGGCGAACGGGTCGGGGTGCGGGCCGCCGCGGGCGTTGCGGACCGTCGCGACGTGGTCGATGTTGACGCCAAGACGAGGGGTGCCAAGCCGGGGCGTCCCGGACCCGGTGCTCATGCGTTGCGCCTTTCAGCAAGGGTTGCCGCGAGCCGCAGGGCAGCGATCAGGCTCGCGGGGTCGGCGCGGCCCTGGCCCGCGATGTCGAACGCCGTGCCGTGGTCCGGCGAGGTGCGGATGATCGGCAGGCCCAGGGTCACGTTGACGCCGCTCGCCATGTCGAGCGTCTTCAACGGGATCAGCGCCTGGTCATGGTACATGCAGATCGCCGCGTCGTAGCCGGCACGGGCGGCGGGGGTGAACATGGTGTCCGGCGGGTGCGGCCCGGTGACGGCGATGCCCTCGTCCCGCAACGCCGCGACCGCCGGGGCGATCAGCGCCGCTTCCTCATTGCCCATGGCGCCCCCTTCCCCGGCATGCGGGTTCAGCCCGGCCACCGCCAGCCGCGGCGGCGCAATGCCGAACTGGCGGTGCAGCGCCGCCGCCGTGATGCGGGCCGTGGCGACAATGGCGGCGGTAGTCAGGCTGTCCAGCGCGGCGCGCAGGCTGACATGCACCGTCACGGGCACCACACGGAGGAAGTCGTTGGCCAGCATCATCACGGGATGCGCGCATCCGGTCAGGGCGCCCAGGAACTCGGTGTGGCCAGGGTGCGGGAAGCCGGCCGCGTAGAGCACGGCCTTGCTGATCGGGTTGGTGACAACGGCGGCAGCCTCGCCCGCCTGCGCCAGCCGGACGGCCCGCTCGATGCTGGCGATGGTGGCGGCGGCGTTGGCCCCGTTGGGGCGGCCCGGCACGGCGGCGGCGGCGAGCGGCTGCGGCAGCACGGGCAAGGCGTCCGGGAACACCGTGGCGGCCTCGGCCAGAGTTTCCACGGCGCAGACCGGACCGGACAGGCGCGCCGGGTCGTCGATGGCGGCGAAGGCCGGGCCGCCGTGGCGAAGCGCACGCCAGGCGCTGACGGTCAGTTCCCCGCCGATCCCGGCCGGGTCGCCCATGGTCAGCGCCAGCATGCGCTACCCGACATGGAAAACGGGTTCGTGCCGCACGGGGAAGTTCACGGAACTGGCAATGAAGCACTTCCGGTGCGCGTCCGCGTGCAGCGCCCGGGCACGGTCAACGTTCGAGCCGGGACTCAGGGTGATCTCCGGCGCGAGCACGACCTCCACGAAAGCGCCGCCGCCGTCCGGGCGCTCGGCCATCACGCCCTCCGCGATGTCCTCGTACGCCTGCACCAGGATGCCCTCGGCGGAGCACAGGTGCAGGTACCACAGCATGTGGCAGGACGAGAGCGAGGCGACCAGCAGTTCCTCGGGGTTGTAGCGCGCGCGGTCGCCTTGGAAGGCCGGGTCGGAGGACGCAGGGATCGGCGGCTTGCCCTGCACGCCGATGTCGTGCGCCCGCGCGTAGCCACGGTAGCCGGAGGTGCCGGTTCCGCGGTTGCCCGTCCACTTGGTGGTGACGACGTAGGTGTGCTCGCGATCCAATGGGATTGCCACGTGCGCCGCCTAGATGTGCAATGCCCGGCCATCGACGGCCAAGGCGGCTTCCTTGACGGCCTCGCTCAGGCTGGGATGGGCATGGCAGGTGCGCGCCACGTCCTCGCTGCTGGCGCCGAACTCCATGGCGGTGGCAAGCTCGGCGATCAGGGTGCCGGCGTCGGGGCCGATGATGTGGGCACCCAGCAGCCGGTCGGAGTCCTTGTCGGCCAGCAGCTTCACGAAGCCGTCCGTGCTGCCCATGGCGCGGGCGCGGCCGTTCGCGGTGAAGGGGAACTTGCCGACCTTGTAGGAGATGCCCTGCCGCTTCAGGTCGTCCTCCGTCCGGCCGATGCTGGCGACCTCGGGCCAGGTGTACACGACGCCGGGGATGACCTCGTAGTTGACATGGCCGGCCTGCCCGGCGATGCGCTCGGCCAGAGCCACGCCCTCCTCTTCCGCCTTGTGGGCCAGCATGGGGCCGGCGATCACGTCGCCGATGGCGTAGATGCCGGGAACGCTGGTGGCGTAGTGCGCGTCCACCTGCACCCGGCCGCGCTCGTCGAACGCCACGCCCACTTCCTCCAAACCGAGGTTCTCCGTATGGGCGCGGCGGCCGATGGCGACCAGCACCACGTCCGCCTTGACCTGCTCGGCCTCGCCGCCCTTGGCCGGCTCGACCGTCAGCGTCACGCCGTCGTTGCCGCGGACCGCGCCGGTCACCTTGGTCGAAAGCCGGAACTTGATGCCCTGCTTGCCCAGCACGCGCTCGAACGTCTTGGCGATCTCCGCGTCCATGCCGGGCACCAGGCGGTCCAAGTACTCGACCACCGTGACCTCGGCGCCCAGCCGCTTCCACACGCTGCCAAGCTCCAGCCCGATGTAGCCGCCGCCGATCACCACCAGGCGCTCCGGCACCCGGTCCAGTTCCAAGGCGCCGGTGCTGCTGACAACCACCTTTTCGTCCAGTTCGACGCCGGGCAACGGGATGCTCTCGCTGCCGGTGGCGATGACGATGTGCTTGGCGGCATACCGCGTGCCGTCCACATCGACCTGGCCCGGCCCGGCGACGTGGCCGCTGCCCTTCAGCCAATCGACCTTGTTCTTCTTGAACAGGAACTCCACGCCCTTCACGTTGGCGCTGACCACCTCGTCCTTGCGGGCCATCATGCGGGCAAGGTCGAGCTTCACGCCCTCCACCATCACGCCGTGGTCGGCAAAGGAGTGGCTTGCTTCCTCGAAGTTCTCGCTGGATTGCAGCAGCGCCTTGCTGGGAATGCAGCCGA
>CAXSEX010000244.1:0-7321 GCA_964236415.1 uncultured Acetobacteraceae bacterium
CGCTGGACGCGGGTGCCGCGACGCGGACGGGGATGGACGAGTTCCGGTATGCCGGGTTGAACGCGCCGGGGTTCACGGCGGGGCAGGCGGCGTATTTCTCGGTGGACGGCGGGGCGACCAACAAGGGCAGCTTCTCCGTGGGGGGCAGCGGGCAGTACCAGGCGAGCCATTGGCTGCAAGGCACGGGCGGGCTGATGGACCCGGCGGCTCTTGACGGGGTGGCCAAGGACATCACGCCGCTGGACGTGCTGGCGCTGGACGCGGTGGGCTGGGACGCGACGGTCGCGGAGCCGCCGTCAGGCGCGGTGCTGCTGGCCGGGCTGGGGCTGCTGGGGCTGTGGCGGGTGCGCCCGGGCTGGCGTGGCCAGCCGGGCTGGCGTGGCCAACGGGGCTGGCGTGGCCATCTGGGTTAGCGGACCAGCCAGGCGATGATGCCGCCGAGGGCGGAGAACGCGCCGAGCAGGATCACCGCGCGGGCCGCGCCGCCTTGCAGGGTGTTGCCGAGCACGGAGCGGAGCAGGCCGTCGCTGGACTCCACGTTGAGCTTGGCGGGGAGCTTGGATCTGAGCTTGGACACGATGGACATGGGGGGACCTCCGGGCTGCGCGGGTGCCATAGCGCGGGCGGGGCGGGGCGGGCAATGCCGGGGCTAGAGGGTGGCGGGTTTGTTGCATGGCGCGACGCCCGGATCAGGAAGCCGCGCATGCGGGTCGCCGCGCTCACCATGTCGTACAACGAGCCGGTCTGGGCGGGCGCCTGGGCGCGGCACTACGCCCGCGAGCTGGGGGCGGAGCATTGCCTGCTGCTCGACCACGGCTCCGACGACGGCAGCGCGGAGGGCCTGCCGGTCCGGGTGCGCCGCCTGCCGCGCACGGCGCTGGACGAGGCATGGCGGGCGGCGGTGATCGCCGAGGAGGTGCGCGCGCTGCTGCGGCACTACGACGCGGTGATCCACACGGACGTGGACGAGCTGCTGGTGGCGGACCCCGCGCACTACGCGGGGCTGCTGGACTTCGCGGACGCGGTGCCGGAGCCGGTGGTGACGGCGGTGGGCCTCGATCTGCATCACCTGCCGGAGGAGGAGCCGGCGCTTGACCCTTTGCTGCCCATCGGGGCGCAGCGGCAATGGGTGCGGTTCTCGGCGGCGATGTGCAAGCCGGTGCTGGTGCGGCGCGCGGTGGAATGGGCGCCGGGCTTCCATTGCTGCGACGCGCCGCTGGTGCTGGACCGGCTGTTCCTGCTGCACATGCGCTATGCGGATTTGGACGCCGGGCTGCGGCGGCTGCGGCGCACGCGGGCGCTGGCGGTGGCGGGGCCGGCCAGCGAGCACCAGCGGGTGCCGGACGGGGCCTTTGCGGGGATGATGCGGGCGATTGCCGGGCTGCCGCGGCGGGACGCGCCGATTGACCCCTGGGCGGCGCCGCTGTCGTGCTGGCTCGACCGGCTGCGGGCGTCGCGGGCGTTCCGGGAGCAGGACTTGTACAAGCTGGACCTGGGGCTGGCGGGGGACGCGCTGTGGCGGCTGCCGCCGGAGGTGCGGGCGAGGATTTGACGGTTACGCCGGGGCGTCTCCGTCACCCCGCCCTCCCGGGGGTTGTGCGCGGCAGCGCGCGGCGGAGCAGCAGCCAGGAGCCGAACAAGGGCAGGAGGACCGCCAAGGGCAGATAGCCTGGCGATGAAGGCTTGCCCGAGCGGACAAGGTTCACCGCCCAGGCGAACTGGAGGTGGCTGGCAAGCAAGCAGGGCGCCACCATGCCCAGGAAAGCCCAGAACGGCACCCGCCGGAGCAGCGCGGCTGCGGCTGCGGCTGCGGCCAGCACAACCCCGACGGCGAGCGCACCCGATGCGCAGATGGCGGTGGCGAACAGGCCAACAGGAGGCACGAAGACCAAGTCGGACCATGATGGCCAGGCGTGATGCCTGTCCATCCCCTCGCGTATAGTGCCGCCCACGAGCAGGACGCCGAACACCAGGCTGCTGATGGCGACCCCGGCGCCAAAGAAGATCAAGCCCGCGACGAGCGCGGCCTCGCCCCTGCTCCGGCCTCCCATCGCCGTGTCCGCGGGGAGGGGCGGGCTGCTTGGGCGGCCGGCGTCGTGTGCAGCTTCCATGCGTTGTCCCCGCTGTCTGCCCGGGTGGCCGCCCGACACAGCCGTTGCGCCCTGCGGCAGCTTCGGAAAACCATATATCCCCAATCAGCGGTCGTTTTGTAGGCTTCGGCGGGTTTTCTGGACGCTGACCTCTGGGCCGGCCTTCGATCCCATCACGCCGTGGCGCTGATTGAGCAATCACGCCGTGGCGCTGATCCAGTGGTCACGCCGTGGCGCTGATCTGAGGGGGGCGGCAATCCCGGGGGCTTCGGCTGCGTTTGGGGAGGGACGCAGGCGGAGTAGGAGGCGGGGATGCAGGGACGGTCGAGGAATGGGCGCGCGCGCGTGGCCGCCAGGCGGCGGCCGGACCCGGCGCCGTGGTGGATGTGGGCGGCGCTGGCGGGCGGGCTGCTGGCGACGGCGCCGGCCTGGTCGCAGGCGACCACGGTGCCGGAACAGGTGCAGCCCCGCGCGATCCCGCCGGGCGCGGGGGGCGCCCCGGGCGCCACGGTGCCGGGCGGGGACCCGGGGGGCGCCGCGGCGCCGCCGGGGCAAACCTCGCCGGGCTTGGCGCCGGGCGAAGGGGCGCCGGGGAGCGGGGTGCCGGAGGGCGGGGTGCTGGCGCCGCCGCCGCTGGGCGCCACGGGGCCGGTGATCCGTCCGCCGGCGGTGGGCACGATGCCGGTGATCCCGCCGCCGGGCAGCCCGGGCGGGGACCGCACGGTGGTGCCGAAGTAGGGGGTGCCGAAGCAGGGGGTGCCGAAGTAGGGGCTTACTTCCGGGCGAGCTGCACGGCGAAGGTGCAGCGGGGCGTGGTGTAGGTGCCGGTGACGGCGCCGGGCGTCCAGGTGCCGGCGAAGCGGGTGGGCCAGGGCTTCTTGTCGGCGCCGTTGCCGGTGCGTTCGGCCGTCACGGTGCCGTCGGGCTTGGCGGCGCCGGGGAGGGACCAGGTGGCTTCCTCGGGCACGAACAGGGCTTGGCCGTCGTGCAGGCGGAGGGACGCGCGGCCGGGCCTGCACAGGCCGGACGGGGCGGCGGGGGTCGCGGTGCCGGCATAGAGGCCGTCCGGGGTCGTGGGGTCGGCGCAGGCGGCAAGCAGCAGGAGGAGGGGGAAGGCGCGCATGGCGTCCCCTTAGCCCGGCAAGCGGGCGGGGGCCAGGGGGCGGACGATGAACCTTACCCGGCGGATGCGCAGCGTGTAGGCTATGACGGGCTTTCCCAAGCAGCAGGCCGCAAGCTTTGAGCGAACGCCTTGATCCCGACATCAGCCTGCCGTTCCCGATCGAGTTTGTCATCCGGGACACGCCGCGCTCGCACCAGTCGAAGAACGCCAAGGGCAAGGAATCGTGGAAGCGGCGGGTCGGTGAGGTCGCCAGGGCGCACGTGAACGCGATCAGCGACTTCTTCATTATCGACCATCGACCGCTTGCGGCAACGATCTTCTACTTTCCCTTGGCCGAGATGGAGGGGGATGTTGACAACATCGTCAAGCTGATCGTCGACGGCCTGCTGTTTGTGATCTATCCAGATGACCAGCTGATTGAGCGCGTTGTCGTGCAGAAGTTCGAGCCTGGGGTCGAGGCCGTGTTCCGGTCCCTGACGCCGACGCTTGAGCAGGCGATTGGAACGGAGCCTCCCGTGATCTACATTCGCATTGACGACGACCTGAGCTGGAGGCAGGTGCCATGACGGAGACGGGGCTTTCGGGGCGGTCTGAAAGGGCGTTCCGGGAAAGCAGTGCCTTGCGGGACCTGCAGCAGGCGTCGGAGGCCCAAGGGCTGACCTTCTACATGAAGCCGCCGCGCAAGGTCGTTCCCGATTTCCTGGGGAGCCATCAGCCGGACGCCATTGCCCGAGGCCCGGACGGCGGGATCATCATCGAGGTCGTGCATCGGGGACGCCGTGAAGGCGAGACGCAGCTTGCCGAGCTTTCCAAAATGATCTCTCGCCAGAAAGGCTGGGAGTTCCGCGTGATCTACCTGAACTCGTCGGCTGACGGAGCGCCCTCCATAAGGAAGCCGACCTGGCCGCAGCTTCACGCCGCGTTGGGGGAAAGCGGCGCCTTGGCGGCTGGCGGCCACCATGCCGCGGCGTTTGTCAGCGCGTGGGCTGCCTTGGAAGCCCTTGCGCGCTTGGCCAGCAGCGGCGGCAAGGCCGGGCCGTCCGGCGCCTCGCCGCTTCGGGCCATCCAGGCGCTGGCTGCGGACGGCTTCGTTGAGAACGAGGTTGCCGACCGCCTTCGCGGTTTGGCGAGGCTGCGCGACGCGGTTGTGCATGGCGATCTGTCGGTCGATGTGACGGCGGATCAGGTTGAGACGCTGGTGCGGGACCTGCGGGCGATTGCCTCCGACATGGAGGCGGCAGTTTGAAGCTTCGGCTCAGGCCGGCGGCCATGGCGCCGGGCCATTGGGTGGTGCGCTCTTCGGCGCGAACGGCACCGGGCCAGCGTGCCTGTCGCTGGACCCTGCCAGGCGTCTCCGGCGCCGCCGGGCCTTATTTCAGCCCAGCGACATACAGGTACGGCGTGCCGTCCGCTTCCGTGCCATACGTCGCGCCGAGGCGGCCGTTGCTGAGGTCGGCGGTGGTATAGCCGGCCAGGGTGAAGGAGGCGGTGGGCGCGCCGGCCTGCGTCGCGTGCAGGGTGAGGCCGGTGGCGCCGGTGGTGCCCTGGTTGTCGGCCCAGGCAATGGCCTTGCTGGTGGGGGTGATGCCGAACAGGGTCACGGCGTCGCCGGCGTGGAAGTTGGCTATGGTGTCCCAGATGTCGGACGCGGCGCCGCGGGCATCGACGAAAAAGGTGTCGGCGCCTGACCCGGCGGCGCCGCCGGTGAGGAAGTTGGAGTTGGTGCCGCCGTCGAGGACGTTCTGGCCGCCGACGCCCGACACGTCGATCGCGTCCACCCCGCTGCCGGTGTGGATGAAGACGTTTGGCGAGAGCGCCGAGATGCTGAGGTTGCTGGCGCTGAGGGCGGGGTTGTCGGTTTGCACGACATACTGGCTGCTGCTGCCCGCCGGGCCGCTGTAGGGGGCGCCTCCGACGGCGTAGGCGTTGCCGGCCGTGTTGTCGGTGACGACGAACTTCGTCGGCGGCAGGGCGGCGACGACCTCCGTGGCGCGGTCGATGGCGGACTGGCCCAGGGCGTCGTTCGCCGCGACGGTGATGACGGCGGTGGAGGGCGTTTGCGCGGCGGTGAAGCTGAGCGCCTGCAGGGCGCCCGCGGCCTTGGTGGCGGCGTCGTAGTTCGGGCCGGGGGTGAGGAGGTAGGCCCCGGGTGCGACCTGGTGGAGCAGCGACGTGGGGGCGAAGGTGCCGTCGGCGTCCGTGGGGGGGCCGCCGTTGAGGTCGGACACCGTGATGAACAGGTTCTGCAGGCCCACGGTGGCCGGGCCTTGCAGGGAGTCTTGCAGGCCATGGCCTTGAACGGCTGGATGGTGGCGCCCGGGGCATAGACGGTGGTGGGGCCGGTTCCGGAGAAGGTGAGGCTCATGCGTATTCCTACCTTTTACTGTACGATTTACTTTACAGGAGTGCCCGGCATGTGCGTTTGATTGCGCAATGGTGCAGGGGGGCAGAATTGTTTAGGCCAGGGCTTGTTGTCAACTAGAGATTACTTAACATTTGATGCTTGCCGGGACCTGGCGGGCGGCCTGCGCCGCGCAGGACGAGCGGGCGGCTTGCTAGGCAAGAAATCCTTGACGGATCGCCCCAACTTAGACTACCCAGGATTCTAGCCTGGCGCGTCGCGCGTCCAGGCAAGCTCCCACACATCCACCAGTTCCTCCCGGTCGCGGGCCGGGGCGTGCTGCATGCGGGTGCCGACGCGGTGCAGGCCGCAGGCGGTGAGGACGTGGGCGCTGCCGTGGTTCTCCGGTTGGCAGGTGGCCTCGATGCTGCCGGCTGCCAGGCGGTTGTGGATCGCGGCGACAAAGGCGGGGGCGGCTTCCTGCATGAAGCCGCGGCCATGCCAGGGTTCGCCGAGCCAGTAGCCGAAGGACACCCGGTCCATGCCGGGCAGGCGCGCGGCGCCGATCCAGCCGACGGCTTCGGTCTCATGCTCGATGATCAGGCAGACCGTATCGCCCCCGGCCATGGCGTCCAGGACCGAGGCGATGCGGGCTTCGGCCATTTCGGGCGTGAACGGCGCAGGCCAGCATGCCATCCACCGGCTGACCGCTGGCGTCATCAGCGCGGATAGCGCGGGCGCGTCCTCCGGGCGCGGCGGGCGCAGGCGTAGGCGGGAGGTTTCAATCATCCATCCATCATACGGGAGTCCGGCCCATGGTCGAGCCGTCGCCGCTGCACGTCCTGCTGACCGCCATGCGCCGGAAGTGGCGGGACGGGGACGAGGACGGGGCGGTGGCGCTGGCCAAGGCCGCCGCCCCTTATGTCCATCCCCGGGCGCCCGTGGCGCGGGCCGCCCCCGACCTTGCGCAGGTGAGCGATGACGAACTGGACGAACTCGACGGTGGCGGCGGAGCGGGCGCTGCGGACGGGGGTGCGGCGTGACCTCGCGGAATGGGCGGCGTTCGCGCTGGCGCCGCAGGGGCAGGCGCCGGCCCGGCACCACCGGCTGATGATCCGGGAGCTGGAGGCGGTGGCGGCGGGCGGGTGCGAGCGGCTGATGCTGCTGATGCCGCCGGGTTCGGCGAAATCGACCTATGCCAGCCTGCTGTTCCCGGCCTGGTTCCTGGCGCGGCAGCCCGGGGCGCACGTGATCGCGGCGAGCCACACGGCGGGGCTGGCGGCGGCCTTTGGGCGCGGGGTGCGCGGGCTGCTGCGGGAGCACCGGGCGCGGCTGGGGGTGGGGGTCGATCCCACCAGCCGGGCGGCGCACCGGTTCGGCACCACGGCGGGGGGCACGTACTACGCCACCGGGGTGCGCGGGCCGGTGACGGGGCGGCGGGCGGACCTTCTGCTGATCGACGACCCCGTGAAGGGGCACGTCGAGGCGGACAGCCGGGCGCACCGGGAGGCGCTGTGGGACTGGTACCGCTCGGATTTGCTGACCCGGCTCAAGCCCGGCGGGCGCGTGGTCCTGGTGATGACGCGGTGGCACCCGGACGATTTGGGCGGGCGGCTGCTGGCGGGGACGGAAGGGTGGCGCGCAATTCGGCTGCCGGCGCTGGCGGAGGCGGGGGACCTGCTGGGGCGCGCGCCGGGGGAGGCGCTGTGGCCGGAATGGGAGGACCGGGCGGCCTTGGAACGGAAGCGGCTGGCGATGGGGGACCGG
>CAXSEX010000245.1:0-7235 GCA_964236415.1 uncultured Acetobacteraceae bacterium
CAGCCCCTTGGGCTGACCGGTATGCGCGCGGGGTTGGTGGGGTCGCCGAAACCTGGCGAACCTTTCGGTTCGACACGCGCGGCGTTTGCGGCTGAGGCCGCACACCAAAAACGACTCTCATGCCGGTCGCCCGTTAGGGCGGCTGGCATGACGCGCCATATCGCAGGAGGGGTTTCGCATGTGGGGATTGGACGGGCGGACCGTGCTGGTGACGGGCGCGAGCGGCGGCATCGGCGGCGCCGTGGTCCGCCATCTCGTGGCAGCGGGCGCGGCCGTGGCCGCGAGCGGGCGGGCGGTCGAAGCCCTGGACGCGCTCGCCGCCCAGACCGGCTGCCGGACCCTGCCGTTCGACCTGGCGTCCGAGGACAGCGTGCGCGATGCCCTGCTCGGCCTCGACCTTTGGGGCGTCGTCAACTGCGGCGGCTTCGGCGGCGAGATCGCGACGCCGATGGACACCGACATCGCCGTCTTCGACAAGGCCATCAGCGTCAACGCCCGCGGGGCCTTGCTCGTCACCAAGTATGCGTCGCAGTCGATGATCCGGCTGGGCAAGGGCGGATCAATCGTCAACGTGTCGAGCCAGGCGTCGCTCGTGGCGCTGTCCGGCCACATCTCCTACGGGTCGTCCAAGGCCGCGCTCGACAACATCACGCGCGTGTCCGCCCTGGAGCTCGGCAAGCACAACATCCGGGTCAACAGCGTGAACCCAACCGTCGTGATGACGGAGATGTCCGCGTCCTACTGGGGGCGGCCCGAGATCGGCGAACCGTTCCTGCGGCAGATGCCGCTGCGCCGCTGGGCCACGGAGGACGAGATCGCGGCGCCGGTCGTGTTCCTGCTCGGCGACGGCGCGTCGATGATCACCGGCGTCTGCCTCCCCATCGACGGCGGTTTCACCTGCTGCTGAAGCCGGGCAAGGGCGGGGGACGCCCGAAGTCCCGTGCGGCGACCCCGCCTGATGATCCAAGCCCCGTGCTGACGCCGGGTCAGCGCGGCGCCTGGCCCGCCAGGTAGGCCGCCCGGCGCGCGAACAAGGGTGGCGCCGCGCGCCGGGCCTCCGCGATGATGGCGCGCAGGTCCGCTGTCCGCAGCACCCCGTCCTCCACCAGCACCTGCCCGTCCACCATCGTCAGCGCCACGTCGCTGCCGCGCACGGCGTGCACGAGGTTGTGGTGCAGGTTCATGAAGGGGCCGCTGCCGAACAGCGGCGTCATGCGCGGCGTGTCCGTGCGGACGGCGATCAGGTCCGCCCGCTTGCCGGCCTCCAGCGAGCCGATGCTGTCCTGCTGCCCGAGGGCGCGCGCGCCCTCGATCGTCGCCATGCGCAGCGCGTCCCAGGCGTCCAGCGCGGTGGCGTCCAGCCGGCTCAGCTTCGCCAGGAGGGAGGCGCCCTTCATCTCCTCGAACATGTCGAAGTTGTTGTTCTCCTTCTCCCCGTCCGTGCCCAGGCCCACGGCGATGCCCGCGGCGAGGAGGTCCGTGGTGCGCGCGGCGCCGCTGGCGAGCTTCATGTTGCTGACCGGGTTGTGCGACACCGCGGCGTTGTTGCGCGCGAGCACGCGGATGTCCTCGTCGTCCAGCCACACGCAATGCGCCAGCAGCGTGCGCGGCTCCAACAGGCCCAGCCGTTCCAGCGCCTGCACCGGGCGGCAGCCGTGGCGGTCCTGCATCGCCCGCACCTCCTGCTCCGCTTCCGCGATGTGGGTGCACAGGCCGGTGCCGAACCGCGTCGCCAGCTCCGCCGCGCGGCGCTGCCCGGCGGCGTCGGTGTAGAACAGGTGCTCCAGCCCCACCCAGGCCTGGATGCGCCCGCCCTGCCGGCCGTGCCAGCGTTCCAGCAGCGCCTCGTTGTCGTCCAGCGTGTCGAAGTAGTTGTAGTCCGGGTGCGCGCCGACATAGGGCACCATCACCAGCCGGTTGCCGATGCCCTCCGCCGCGCGGGCGCTGCCGTCCATGAAGCGCCACATGTCCACCACGGTGGTCGTGCCGGACAGCGCCGATTCCGCGTAGCACAGCCACGACGCCGCTTCCGCCTCGGACGGCTGCAAGACGCGGTGCATCGGGTTGATGTAGGTGTCGAGCCAGTCCCAGACCTGCAACCCTTCCGCCGTGCCGCGCAGCAGGCCGGAATGGCAGTGGGCGTTGATCAGGCCGGGCATGACCAGGTGGTCGCGCAGCGCCCGATGCGCCGCGCCCGCAGCGCGCGGCTCCACTTCGGCGCGCGGGCCGACGGCCTCGATGCGCCCGTCCTCGATGAGGATCGCCCCATCCTCGATGACCGGGCAGCCCGGCGCCATCGTCAGGATGTGGTCGGCGGTGAGCAGTTGGCGCATGGGTCGGCTCCTGTGCGGGGCCGCGCCCCGGTCGTGGGCGGCGGCGCCGTCCTGTGCAGCCGCATCATGCAAAAGCCGTGCACCGCACGAAACAGAAGCCGTGCAGCCGCGCGCTGCGGCGGCCGGCTCCCGGTTGGCACGCGGAATGCTTCTCAATTGTGTCGGGTGCGGGCATGGTGCCGCAATCAGGAGAGCATCGAGCATGGATCGTGTGAACAAGCGTTGGCCCCGGCGCCTTGCGCTGCAGGCGGGCGGCCTCCTTGCGGCCGGGTCGCTGATCCGCCCGGCGCGGGCGGCCGGCTTCCCCGCCGTGAAGCCAGAGCAGGCGGTGATCGCCTTCGGCCATGTCGGGCCGATCTCGGACGAGGGCTGGACCTCGTCGCACCACCAGGGCCTGCTCGCGGTGAAACAGGCCTACCCGCAGGCGAAGTTCCTGGAAGTCGAGAGCATCCCCTACTCCGCCGACGCCACCCGCACCTTCCGGCAGTTCGTGGCGCAGGGCGCCAACATCGTGTTCCTGACCTCCGAGTACGGCGACCTGCTGCACGGCGTGTCCGACCGGGCGCCCAGCATCGCCTGGCTGGAATGCAACGGCCACTCGGTCGCGGCCAACCGCAGCTGGTACTACGTGAAGCATTGGCTGCCGTCCTACGTCACGGGCATCGCGGCCGGGCTGATGAGCAAGTCGGGCAAGCTCGGCTACGTCGGCTCCATGCCGGTGCCGACGGTGTACTGCGGGGTGAACGCCTTCCTCATGGGCGCGCGCTCGGTCAACCCGGCGGCCACCATGCAGGTCATCGTCATCAATTCCTGGTTCGACCCGCAGGCGGCGGCGCAGGCCGGCACGGCGCTGATCGACAACGGCTGCGACGTGCTGTTCGGCGTGATGGACGAGGCCGCCTACTTGCAAGTCGCCGAGAAGCGCGGCGTGCCGGCGGTGATGTGGAACACCGACGTGCGCCGCTACGGCCCGAAGTCCTACATCAGTTCCATCGTCCTGGACTGGACCAAGTTCTACGTGGGCCAGGCGAAGGCGCGCATCGAGGGCACCTGGACGCCGGGCCAGCAGGTGCTGCTGAACATGGGGGAGGGCGTGGACCGCGACGCCTGGGGCGAGAGCGTGCCCGGCCCGGTGCGGGCGCAGGCGGACGCAGTGCGGACCAAGATGCTGGCCGGCTATTCCCCGTTCGTCGGCGAGATCAAGGACGCGAACGGCAAGGTCCGCGTCCCTGCGGGCCAGGCCATGACGGACATGGAGCTGTATGGCTGGGACTGGCCCATCGAGGGCGTGTCCGGCCTGCGCGGCGCCTGACCGTCCCCATGCCCGGCGCCCCCATGCTTGGCGCGGTGATCGAGCTGCAAGGGATCACCAAGGCGTTTCCTGGCCTCCTCGCCAACGATGCCATCGACCTGGACCTGCGCGCGGGCGAGATCCACGCGCTGCTGGGCGAGAACGGCGCGGGGAAGTCCACGCTGATGAACGTGCTGACCGGCATCTACCAGCCGGACGCCGGGCGCATCGTGATGAACGGTGCGCCCGTGCGCTTCGCCTCCCCCAAGGACGCCATCGCCGCCGGCATCGGCATGGTGCACCAGCATTTCAAGCTGATCCGCGCCTTCACGGTCGCCGAGAACATCCACCTCGGCTGGCCGGACACGCCGTTCCGCACCTCGGCCGCGCTGCTGGAAGGGCGCACGCGCGCCTTGTCGGAGCGGTTCGGCCTCCCCGTCCGGCCGGACGCGCGGGTCGAGGACCTGTCGGCCGGCGAGCAGCAGCGGGTGGAGATCCTGCGCGTCCTGGCCCGCGGCGCCCGCGTGCTGATCCTGGACGAGCCGACCGCGGTGCTGACGCCCGGGGAGGCGGCGGCGCTGGTGCGGGCGCTGCGTGGGTTCGTGGCGTCGGGCTACGCCGTGATCTTCATCAGCCACAAGCTGGACGAGGTGCTGGAGGTCGCGGGCCGCGTCACCGTGCTGCGCGCCGGCCGCAAGGTGGCGACCCTGCCGGCGGCCGAGTGCAGCCAGGCGCAGCTTGCGACGCTGATGGTGGGGCGGGAAGTCGGCGCGCGGGCGCGCGGGGGCGCCGGGCCGCGCCGGCTCGGCCCCTCCCGGCTTGGTCCAATCGTGCTGCAGCTCGCCGGCGCGTCGGCGGACGACGAGCGGGGCGTGCGGGCGCTGGCCGACGTGGACCTCGCGGTGCATGCTGGCGAGATCGTGGGCGTCGCGGGCGTCGCCGGCAACGGCCAGCGGGAGCTGACGGAGGTGCTGACCGGCCTGCGCCCGGTGACGGAGGGCCAGGTCCGCATCGGCGGCCGGGTCATGTTCGGCGCCGACCCGGCCGCGTTCCTGGCCGCCGGCGTCGGCCATATCCCGGAGGACCGTTTGCGCAGCGGCCTGGCACCCTCCATGGCGGTCGCGGACAACGCCGTGCTGCGCGAGTACGGCCGTCCCCCGGTGGCGCGCGGCGGCCTGTTCCGCCCGGGCGCGGCGCTGGCGCTGGCGCGGCGCATCGCGGCGGACGCCCAGGTGCTGGTGCCCAACATGCGCGCCCCGGTCCGCAACCTGTCGGGCGGCAACCAGCAGCGGCTGGTGGCACAGCGGGAAATGCGCGTGTCTGCCCAGGCGCTGGTCGCGGCCTACCCGACGCGCGGCCTGGACATCGGCGCCATCGACACGATGCTGCGCACCATCGCGGAGATGCGGGACCGCGGCGCGGGCGTGCTGCTGGTGTCGGAGGAGTTGGACGAGCTGCTCGGCATCGCCGACCGGGTGGCGGTGCTGTTCGGCGGGCGCATCATGGGCGTGTTCCCCGCCGGCGAGGCGGAGCCGGAGCGCATCGGCCTGCTGATGGGCGGCCGGGCGGAGGCGGCTTGATCCGGCTGCAGCGCGTGTCCGCCATCGGGTCATGGGCGGTGGTGGCGACGCGCGTGCTGTCGGTCGCGGCGGCCCTGGGGGTGGGCGGGCTGGCCTTCGCCTTGACGGGTTACGACGTGCCCACCCTCGCCGCGAGCGTGGTGCAAGGCTCGCTCGGCAACCTGTTCGGGCTGGAGGACTTGGGGCTGCTGTTCTCGCCGCTCATCCTGACCGGCCTCGCCGCGGCGGTCGCGCTGCGCATCGGCCTGTGGAACATCGGCGGCGAGGGCCAGTTCTACGCCGGGGCCATCGCCGCCACGCTGGCCGGGCTGAGCATCCACGGCCCGGCTCCCCTCATGCTGCCGCTGCTGGCGCTGGCGGGCTTCGCCGGGGGCGCGGCCTGGGTGCTGGTGCCCGCGTTGGCCCGCGCGTTCCTCGCCATCGACGAGATCATCACCACGCTGCTGCTCAACTTCGTCGCGGTGCTGCTGGTGAACTACCTGTGCACCGGCCCGCTGCGCGACCCGGCCCAGGCCGTGACCTCCGCCAGCGCGCGCATCCCCTACGACATCCCGCCGCTGCTGGACGACCTGCACTGGGGCTTGGGCGTGTCGGTGGCGCTCGTGGCCGTCATGGCGGGGCTGTCCGCCTTCACGCGCTGGGGCTACGAGATCCGGCTGGCCGGGGCCAACCGCCACGCGGCGCACTACGCAGGCATCCCGGTGCGGCGGCGGCTCATGCAGGTGCTGCTGCTGTCGGGCGGGCTGGCCGGGGTGGCGGGGATGCTGGAGGTGGTCGGCACCGTGCACCGCTTGCAGGGCGGCATCTCCAACAACTACGGCTATCTCGGCATCATGGTCGCGGTGCTGGCCGGCGGCGTGCCGTGGGCGGTGCTGCCGGCGGCGCTGCTGATGGCGGTGATCCTGAACGCGGGCACGGTGCTGCAAACCTACGGCGTGTCCAACTACGAGGTGCTGGCGCTGACCGGCCTCGTGCTGCTGTTCACCGCGGTGGGCGAGCGTATTGCCTATTACCGGCTGGCCCGCCGCCCGGTGCGCGCGGCGTGATCGACCTGCTGACCGGCGTGCTGTCCACCGCGCTGCTGGCGGGCGGGGTGCTGGCGCTGGGCGCCCTCGGGGAAGTGCTGGCGGAGCGGGTGGGCGTGTTCAACCTGGGGCTGGAAGGCTTGTTCGCGCTGGGCGGCGTTTCCGCGATCATCGCCGTGGCGCGGGGCGCCAGCCCGGCGGCGGGGCTGCTCGCGGCCATCGCGGTGGGCGCCGCGTTCGGCGCCGTGTTCGCGGGCGCGGTGGTGGGGCTGCGGGCGAACCAGACCTTGTGCGGGCTGGCGCTGACCATCGCCGGGTCGGGCCTGGCGTCGGCGGTGGGCCGCCCGTATTCCGGCCAGCCGGCGCGGGCGGTGTTCGAGGGGGTGGCGATCCCCGGCCTGTCGGACCTGCCCGTGCTGGGCCGGGCGGTGTTCTCGCAGAACCCGCTGATCTACGCCATCTGGATCGCGCTGCCGTTGTTCCTGCACTGGCTGCTGTTCCGCACCCGGCACGGCATGAACCTGCGCGCGGTGGGCGAGAACCCGGCGGCGGCGGACGCGGCGGGCGTGAAGGTCGGGCTGCTGCGGTTCGGCTACGTGGTCGCGGGCGCCGGGCTGGCCGGGGCGGCGGGCGGCTACCTGACGCTGGCCTTCGTGCCGTCGTGGTCGGACGGCATCACCGGCGGGCGCGGCTGGATCGCGGTGGCGCTGGTGATCTTCGCCGGGTTCCGCCCGTTGAACGCGGTGCTGGGCGCGTTCCTGTTCGGGGTGATCACGGCGCTGGGCTTCGTGGGCCAGGCGCGCAACTGGCCGGTGCCGCCGGCATTCCTGTCCATGCTGCCGTACCTCGGCACGGTCGCCTGCATGATCATCCCGGCTCTGTTCGCCCGCCGCACGCGGCGGCGGCTACTGGCGCCCGCGGCCCTGGGCGTGCCTTATTTCCGTGACGAGCGTTAGGCGGCGTTGACATTCAGGCTTTCGGTTTGGTTAAGGCTCCTTTTCGGGGA
>CAXSEX010000246.1:0-7204 GCA_964236415.1 uncultured Acetobacteraceae bacterium
CGTACTGCTTGATGGCGTTGGCGGCATCGACCGTGACCTGGTCGTCGGTCTGGTCCCGGTACTCGATGCCGAGGTCGTAGTATTTCAGGTCGATATCGAGGTAAGGAAGAATCAGCTTGTCCTTGATGAAGCCCCAGATGATGCGCGTCATCTCGTCGCCATCGAGCTCGACGACGGGCGTTGCTACCTTGATCTTGGCCATGTGGTCCTCGTGTTGCTGGCCCAGGCCGGGCCGGTCGCCTTCGCACAGATAATCGCACCTGGCCCGCCGGACGACAAGCCGGGGCCGCGGGTCAGCCCGGCGCGAGGCAGCCCAGCGCCTGTCGGATGCCTTCGTCGTCCGGCAGGCCGTTCAAGGGGAACAGCCGGGTCGCGTGGCCCATCTTGCGGCCCGGCCGGGCCTCCGCCTTGCCATAGAGGTGCGGGATCAAGCCGGAGGTCGCGACGACCTGCGGCCAGAGCACGGCTTCCTCCGGCCCGACCAGGTTCTTCATCACGGCGTCCGCATGCCGCCGGCCCGGCGGCAGCGGCAGGCCAGCCACGGCGCGGACGTGCAGCTCGAACTGGCTCGCCGGGCAGGCGTCGATGGTCCAATGGCCGGAATTGTGCGGACGCGGCGCGATCTCGTTGACCAGCACGCGCCCGGACGGGTCCACGAACATCTCCACCGCCAGCAGGCCGACCAAATCCAGCGTGTCGGCCACGCGCCAGGCGACCCGCTGCGCCTCGGCGGCCGTGCCCGGCGCCACCCGGGCCGGCGCCAGGGTGAGGTCGAGGATGCCGCCGCGGTGCCGATTCTCCATCACGTCGAACACCGTCCCCGCGCCGTCCGCCCCGCGGGCGACGATGACGCTGATCTCGCAGGCGTAGTTGACGAGGCCTTCAAGGATCAACGGCTTGGGATCGAGCGCCGCCCATGCGGGTTCGATGTCCTCCCGCGCCCGCAGCACGGCCTGCCCCTTGCCGTCATAGCCGAGCCGAGTGGTTTTCAGCACGGCTGGCAGGCCCAGCGCCTCGACGGCGGCGTGCAGGTCCGGCAGCGCCCCCACCGCCCGCCACGGCGCCGTCGGCACCCCGGCGTCGGCCAGGAAACTCTTTTCCAGCACGCGGTCCTGGCTGATGCGGAGCACGGCCGGGGCGGGATGGACGGGGCGCAAGGAGGCAAGCAGCTCCAGCCCGGCGGCGCTCACGTTCTCGAACTCGAAGGTGATGACGTCGGCGGCCTCGGCGAAGCGCCGCAAGGCGGCGGGGTCCTCGTAGTCGCCCAGGGTGCAGGCAGCCGAGACCTGGGCAGCCGGGCTGTCCGGCTCCGGCGTCAGGATGTGGCAGCGGTAGCCCAGCCGGGCCGCGGCCATGGCGGACATGCGGCCGAGCTGGCCACCGCCGATAATGCCGATCACCGCATTGGGCGGCAGCGCCGGCACCGCGTCAGCCCTCGGGCGCGTGGGCGACCGCGGCGGTCTGCTCGACCCGCAGCCCGTCCAGGCGCGCGGCGAGCGCCGGGTCAGCAAGGGCCAGGATCGCGGCGGCCAGCAGCCCGGCGTTCACCGCGCCCGCCCGGCCAATTGCCAGCGTTCCCACGGGGACGCCCGCCGGCATCTGCACGATGGACAGCAGGCTGTCCATGCCGCTCAGCGCCTGGCTCTCGACCGGCACGCCCAGCACCGGCAAGGAGGTCCAGGCCGCGCACATGCCCGGCAGATGCGCGGCGCCGCCCGCGCCGGCGATGATCACCCGCAAGCCGCGGTCGCGGGCCGTCCTGGCGTATTCCGAAAGGCGGTCGGGCGTCCGGTGCGCCGACACGATGCTCGCCTCATGCTCGATGTCCAGCCGGGTGAGCACCTCGGCCGCGTGCTGCATCGTCGCCCAGTCTGATTGGCTGCCCATGATCAGGCCGACCTGCGCCTTGCCTGCGACCGTCCGGCCTGGCATCAGGCGATACTGTCCGGGACCAACATCAAGCGATGTTGTCCGGGATCAGCCGGCTTTCCAGCCAGGACAACTCATCCTTCAGCAACAGCTTGCGCTTCTTCAGCCGTTGCAGGTGCAGTTGGTCCGTTCCGGCCTCGGACAGCCGGGCGATCACCGTGTCGAGATCACGATGCTCGCTGCGCAATTCGTGCAGTTGGCGCAGGAGCGAGTCACGGTCGGTCAGCATGGGCTGCCACTAGCACGGCGATTTGCCGAATGCCACGCAACTCGGATGGAGGGGCATATCTCGGCGCCGTTCCCGTTTTCGTGTCACTCTCGATTCATATGGAATTTCACCGCAGGGCAGTATTAGCGTTGCCGGGCAGTGGCGGCGCGGCTGGCACTGCGGCGTCAGCGTCATTGACTCACGAGGAGGCACCATGAACCTGCAGGCCCACATCGAGACCCTCAAGGAACGCCATGCCACCCTGGAGCACCGCATTGCGGACGAGGACCATCGCCCGCAGCCGGACAGCGACGCTTTGGCACGGCTCAAGGTCGAGAAGCTGCGGCTGAAAGAGGAGATGGAGCGGCTGCGCGGCTAAACCGGGCCGGCCAAGTCCGCTGCGGGCCGCCTGCCAGCTCAGGCGGCCTCGTCGGCCTCGGGCGGCGGTGGAACGGGCACGGCCTTGCCGTCGCGCGCCAGGCGCTCGTTAGCCTGCGTGACCATCGCGTTCAGATCAGTCTGCGTGCATAGGCCCAGGATCACGGGGTCGCGCGGCTTGATGTTGGTGCTGTTCCAATGGCTGCGCTCGCGCACCTTCTGGATAGTGTCCTTGGTCGTGCCGAGCAGCTTAATGACCTGGGCCTCGCTCAACTGCGGGAAGTTCCGCAACACGAAGGCGATGGCGTCCGGCCGGTCGTTGCGCTTTGCCACGGGGGTGTAGCGCGCGCCGCGCGACCGCTTGTTGATCGGGTTGTTGGCCGGAACCAGCTTGAGCCGCGCCGCGGGATCGGCCTCGCAACGCTTGATCTCATCTGCAGTCAACTGGCTGTTCGCAACCGGGTCGTAGCCGACGATACCCTGGGCAACCTCGCCATCGGCAATCGCCTGCACCTCAAGCGGGTGCATGCCGCAGAAATCGGCAATCTGAGTGAACGTCAACGCGGTCTTTTCAATCAGCCAAACGGCCGTAGCTTTCGGCATCAGTGGGAGGCTCATTACTTCTGTCCTTCAGCGCCGCACAGCAGCCATAGCGGGGCAAGGCGGTCCAATATGGAAAAAACCCAGGGTATGGACCCGCGCCGTCCCGAGGGTCAAGCAATCTATCGATGAGGAGTCATATGGAAAATGGGCTGACCGAAGACGAGGCGCCGCGGCCAAAAACACAGCTTGCGCGGCCGTCGCTCGACGCTCTGGGTGTGGCGGAACTGGAAACCTACATCGCCGAACTGCACAGCGAGATTGCCCGGGCGGAGCAGGAGATCGCCCGCAAGCACAAACACCGCGCGGCAGCAGACAGCGTGTTCAGGCGTTCATAGCAAAGAAAAGGGGCCGGGCTTTTGGCCCGGCCCCTTTCAACAAGCGGCCATCAAGCAGCCTGCGAAGCGTCCTTGCTGTCGTTCGCGATCACCGGCGTTGCCTGCGCGGCGCTGCCGATCTGGATGCGGCGGGGCTTCAATGCCTCCGGCACCACACGCTTCAGGCCGACATGCAGCAGACCGTTCTGCAGATCGACGCCATCGACCACGATGTGATCGGCCAGCGCGAACCGACGCTCGAACGCACGGCCCGCGATGCCGCGGAACAGAACCTCACCACTCTCAGCCTCGGCCTTGACCCGGCCAGTGATGATCAACGAATTCTCCCGTACTGTCAGCTCAAGGTCATCCGAAGCGAAACCGGCCACCGCCATGGTCAGACGATAGCTGTCATCGCCGATGCGCTCGATGTTGTAAGGCGGGTAGGACTGCGACACCGTCTCCTGGGCCGCGCCGGCAAGGCGGGCCATGCGATCGAAGCCGATGGCAGTACGAAACAGTGGAGCAAAATCGTACGTCATAAGATAAACCCCCAAAAAGCAAGGTCATATGTGTGAACCGCCCAGATGGGCCGGTCCGATCTAGGCTTCGTGGCCCCGGATGGGCACCTCGAACAACGTAGAAATAGAAAGCGCCGCACCCTGGTTCAAGAGGGCGCGGCGCCTGGTTTTTAGCGAAAATGGCTCTGCGGGAAGCTACTTGCGTATGCCCAGACCCGCGAACTTCTTGTTGAATTTGGCAACCTGACCGCCTGTGTCCATCAGGCGCTGCACCCCGGTCCAGGCGGGGTGCGACTTCGGGTCGATGTCCAGCCGCATCGTGTCCCCGGCCTTGCCGGCGCAGGTGCGCGTCTTGAACTGGCTGCCATCGGTCATGATGACGGTGATCTCGTGGTAATTCGGGTGGATGCCGGGCTTCATAACACATGCTCCATAGGGGCCGCCGATACCGACCGGCTGCGGAGCCGCAGGGTATAGCCGCGTCGGCTGCCGCGCCACAAGGCGTCAGGGCTGAGGCCGTGCCCGGCGGCGGCCTTGGAACTCGTGGAAGGTCCGGTCCGCCGTGGATTTTTGCTCGGAACCCATGGCAGCATACAGCGTGTCGAACGCCGCGGCCAGGCGCTGCAGGTCGTCGGCGTGGGCGCGCGCCACGTCTGCGTAGGAACGCATGTCCTCCGAAGCGTTCATGGCGGCCACCTTGTCGGCGCGCTCACGCTGCAGCGTCTCCATATGCGCCGCGTTCTGCCGCATCACAGCCGCGAAGGCGTCCCATTGGGGCTGCTCGTCCGGCGTGATCTTCAGCCGGCGCTGCAGCCCGGCGATGCGGCGCTCCACCTGTGTGGCGCCACGCTCCGGCCGGGCAGCCTGCGCCGGTGCGGTCGGCGCGGCATCCTGCGCCCGGGCTGGACTGCCCAGCATCGCGGCTGCCACCAGCAACGCGAGCACTTGCGAAATCCGGTTCACCATGGCCAAGCCCTTCATCATCAACGGAACGGCACGATCAGGCCAACGCCGGGCTGCGGGTATGGCCGCTCGGGGGCGTATCGGCGCTCCCAACGCTCGGCCCGCGCCGTGCCGGCTGTCGCAATGAGGCCGATTCTGATTGCAAAGGTGGCGAAAGCCAAGTGCTGCGGCACGGTTCATACTCCGTTCGAACGGGCGAGCAACGCGGTTCGACGGCTTCCGGTTTGATTGGACCTGGGTATGGAGGGTCTCAGGCGCGGGCGCGCTGGTATTGCTTGACCAGCTCGATCCGCACCCCCAGCGCCTCGGCGGCCCGCAGCGTCCAGGCCGGGTCCGCCAGCACGGCGCGGGCGACGAACACCAGGTCGGCGCGGCTGTTGGCGACGATCTCCGCCGCCTGCTCGGCACCCCGGATCATGCCGACCGCGCCCGTGGCAATCCCTGCCTCGGTCCGCACCCGCTCGGCGAACGGCACCTGGTAGCCCGGATGCACCGACGGGACGCGGGCCGCGGGCGCCACGCCGCCGGTCGAGCAGTCGATCAAATCCACGTCGCCCCGCGCCCGCAGCCAACGGCTGAGCTGCACCGCGTCGTCCGCCGTCAACCCGCCGGGCATCCAGTCGGTGCAGGACAGGCGCACGAACAGCGGCAGGTCGTCTGGCCACTCCGCCCGCACGGCGTCGATCACCTCCATCAGCATGGCCGCGCGCCCGGCCAGGTCCCCGCCATACCGGTCGTTGCGCTGGTTGGAGATCGGCGACAGCATCGAATGCAGCAGGTAGCCATGCGCCGCATGCAGCTCGACGACGCGGAACCCGGCCTCCCGCGCCAAGCGGGCGGCCTGCGCGAACTCCGCGACGACGCCGCGGATCTCCTCCCCATCCATGGCGTGCGGCGTGATCGCGTCCGCATGGAACGGGAGAGCGCTCGCGGCCAGCGGCACCCAGCCGCCGTCCTCCGGCAGCAGTGCCTGGCCACCCTCCCAAGGCCGCTGGCTGCTGGCCTTGCGCCCGGCATGGCTGATCTGGATGCCCGGCACCGCGCCGCCGTACTCGATCAGCCTCGTGACCCGGCGCAAGAACGCCATCTGCTCGGCATCCCACAACCCCAGGCAGCCCAGCGTGATCCGGCCGATGGCGGAAGTATGCGTCGCCTCCGTGAACACGAAGCCCGGCCCGGCCATCGCCTTGGCGCCGAGGTTCTGGATGTGCCAGTCGTCCCCAAGCCCGTCCGTCGCGCAATACTGGCACATCGGCGAGACCGCGATGCGGTTGCGCGCCGTGACCGACCGAAAGGTGATCGGCTGGAACAGCAGCGGGTCGGGCATGGTCAGGCTCCTGCTCGGTTGTCCAGCATGCCGGATAAGCGGGCGCGGGCACAGCGAAATCCTGCGGATTTGCACGGGGCCGCAACCCCGTTGCCGCCGCCGTGCCCGGCGACTAGCGTGCCCCGCTGCAAGGGGGGAGGGAACGGCAATGCGGCTGGCAGGCAAGGTGGCGCTGGTAACCGGCGCGGGCGGCGGGTTCGGCGAGGGCATCGCCCGGCTGTTCGCCGCGGAGGGCGCGCGGGTCGTTTGCGCCGACCTGCGGGCCGAGGCCGCGGAAACGATTGCGGGCCACATCGGCGCCGCGGCGGTCGCGGTGCCCGGCGACGTGAGCCGCGGGCCGGACGTGCAGGCCATGGTCGATGCGGCCATGCAGCACTTCGGCGGCCTCGACATCGTGGTGAACAACGCCGGCACGACGCACCGCAACCGCCCGATGCTGGAGGTGGGCGCGGACGAGTTCGACCGGGTTTACGCTGTGAACGTCAAGTCGATCTACTGGATGGCGCAGGCGGCCGTGCCGGCCATGCGGCGGCAAGGCCGGGGCGGCTCGCTGGTCAACATCAGCAGCACCGCCGGCATCCGGCCGCGCCCGGGCCTCGTGTGGTACAACGGCAGCAAGGGTGCTGTGAACACCATCACCCAATGCATGGCGACCGAGCTTGCCCCCGACAACCTCCGGGTGAACCCGGTGTGCCCGGTGATCGGCGCCACCAACCTGCTGACCGAGTTCATGGGCGTCCCGGACACCCCGGAGAACCGCGCCCGCTTCCTCGCCACCATCCCGCTCGGCCGTATGAGCACGCCCTCCGACATCGCCAACGCCTGCCTGTGGCTCGCCGAGGACGCTTCCAGCTTCATCACCGGCGTGCTGCTCCCAGTCGATGGGGGCCGCTGCGCGTAGCGGCGCGGGCTGGATGGCGGCAGACAGTCCAGTGTTGCGGGGGCCGGCGGTCCTGTTGCG
>CAXSEX010000247.1:0-7181 GCA_964236415.1 uncultured Acetobacteraceae bacterium
CGCGGTCGCCGAAGCCACCCGGGCGGGCGCAGGGGGGGGGCGGCTGTGACGACGCTTGTGCGGCTCGGCGTGCTGGCCGGGGGCGGGGCGCTGCTTTGGCGCCTGGCGCGGGGCAGGGGGGCCGCGGCGCGCTTCGGGCCGCCCGTGCTGTTCGGCGTCCTGCTGCTTGCGGCATGGCAGATCGCCTGCGTCGGCTACGGCGTGCCCGGCGTGCTGCTGCCGCCGCCCTCGGCCATCGCCTGGGTGTTTGCCAGCCACCTGCCGACGCTGGGCGTCGATTTCGTGCAGACCGTGCTGCGGGCGGTGCTGCCGGGCTACGTGGCAGGCTGCGCGGCCGGGCTGCTCGCGGCCATCGCGCTCGACCGGTCGGACTTCCTGCGGCGCGGCGTGATGCCGCTCGGCAGCCTCGCCGCCGCCACGCCCATCGTCGGCATTGCGCCGATCGCCGTCATGTGGTTCGGCTTCGACTGGCCGAGCAAGGCCGCCGTCGTGGCCGTGATGACCTTCTTCCCTATGCTGGCTCAGGCGACGGCGGGCCTCGCCGCCGCGGGCGCTGCCGAGCGCGACCTGATGCGCGGCTACGGCGCGGGCTACCTTGCGACCCTGCTGCGGCTGCGCCTGCCCGCCGCGGTGCCGTTCCTGTTCGTGGCGCTCAAGCTGAACGCGACCCTGGCGCTGATCGGTGCCATTGTCGCCGAGTTCTTCGGCACGCCCATTATGGGCATGGGGTTCCGCATCAGCACGGAGGCCACGCGGATGAACCTCGACCTGGTGTGGGCGGAGATCGTGCTGGCCTCGCTGACCGGCACGCTCGCCTTTGCCGCCTTGTCGCTGCTGGAACGCCGGGTCGCGTTCTGGCACCCTTCGTTCCGTTGAATTTCCGGGGGAGCCTTGCCATGCGACGCTCATTGCTTGCCGCCGCCGCGCTGTTCGGTTTCGCCGTCCACGCCCAAGCCGCGGACAAGCTCACGCTGCAGCTGAAATGGGTGCCGCAGGCGCAGTTCGCCGGCTATTACGTCGCCGCCGCGAAGGGCTTCTATGCCGATGCCGGGCTGGATGTGACGATCAAGCCGGGCGGCCCGGACATCAACCCCGCCCAGGTCATCGCCGGCGGCGGCGCGGACGTGATCGTGGATTGGATGCCTTCCGCGCTCGCCGCGCGGGACAAGGGCGTGCCGCTCGTCAACATCGCGCAGATCTTCGAGAAGTCCGGCATGGAGCTGACCTGCCGCACGGACAGCGGCGTTTCCAGCCCGGCGCAGTTCAAAGGCAAGACGCTGGGCGTGTGGTTCAGCGGCAACGAGTACCCGTTCCTGTCCTGGATGGCCAAGTTGAAGCTGCCGATCAGCGGCGGCCCGGACGGCGTCACCGTGCTGAAGCAGGGCTTCAACGTCGATCCGCTGCTGCAGAAGCAGGCGGCCTGCATTTCCACCATGACCTACAACGAGTATTGGCAACTGATCGAGGCCGGCATGAAGCCCGACCAGCTCCATGTGTTCCGCTACGAGGACCAGGGCGTCGCCACCCTGGAGGACGGCCTCTACACCACCGAAAGCAAGCTGGCCGACCCGGCGACCGTCGCGACCCTCGCCCGGTTCCTGCAAGCCTCGCTGAAAGGCTGGCAGTACGCGGACGCGCACCAGGACGAAGCGGTGAGGATCGTGCTGTCCAACGACACGGCCGGCGCGCAGACCGCGGCGCACCAGAAGCGCATGATGGGCGAGGTGGCGAAGCTGCTCGCCGCCGACCCGAAGCGGATGGGCTTCCTCGATCCCGCCGCCTACGATCGCACAGTGGACGAACTGCTGAGCAGCGGCGGCGATCCCGTGATCACCAAGAAGCCGGAGGGCGCCTGGAGCCACGCCGTGTACGACGCGGCGTCGCGTTGATGGGCTGGATGCCGCCGGTCTGGACATGCACTGCATTCTGTTAATCTGAGATCAACAAGGGGGCCGCCATGGCGCAGCATCACGAAATCCCGGCGACGCCGGACAAGATGGTTCTTGGCTACCTGGACGCGACCACCCCGCCGGTGCTGGAAGTCGAGTCCGGCGACACCGTGAAGCTGTACTCGTTCCCGGCCGGCGGCATGGCCTGCCTGCCCGAAAGGTCGCGCGTCCCCGCGGATTACCTGGCGGCGTTGAACACCTTGCCGGACGGTCCAGGCCCGCACTTCATCACCGGGCCAGTCCACGTGCGCGGCGCGCAGCCCGGCGACACGCTGCAAGTGGATATCCTGGATGCCGCGCCCACGATGGATTGGGGCTTCGTCGCCATCCTGCCGCTGCTCGGCACGCTGCCGGAGGAGTTCACGGACTACGAGACGATCCACCCCGCCATCGACCGGGCGCGCAACGTGTGCACGCTCCCCTGGGGCACGGAACTGCCGCTCGACCCGTTTTTCGGCATCATCGGCGTGGCGCCGCCCAAGGCCTGGGGCCGCTGCGGCTCCGCGGTGCCGCGCGCCTTCGGCGGCAACATGGACAACAAGGAGCTGAAGCCCGGCACGACGCTTTACCTGCCGGTGTTCAACGAGGGCGCGCTGTTCATGGCGGGCGACGGCCACGGCGTGCAGGGCGACGGCGAGGTGTGCATCACGGCGCTGGAAACCGGCCTGTCCGGCACCTTCCGCCTGTCCGTCCGCAAGGACTTGGAGGTCGATTTCCCGTTCGCCGAGACGCCCACGCACCTGATGTCCATCGGCCTCGACGAGGATCTCGACGACGCCGCCAAGCAGGCGGTGCGGGAGATGGTGAAGCACGTCTGCCGCCGCACCAACCTGTCGCGCAACCAGGCCTACATGCTGTGCTCGCTGATCGGCGACCTGCGGGTGACGCAGACCGTGGACGGCAACAAGGGCGTGCACATGCTGCTCGCCAAGTCGTACCTTTGACCCGCAGGAACCCCGCAATGCCGAAACTTGCCTCCGCCGCCCTCGGCCTCTCGCTGCTGGCAGCGTCCGCCCACGCCCAGTCGCCCATCCGCATCGGCGTCCCCATCGGTTTGAGCGGGGCCAACAGCGTGGTGGCGCCGTCCGTCGTGCAGGCGGCGGAGCTTGCGGTGGCGGAGATCAACGCGAAGGGCGGCGTGCTGGGCCGCCCGCTCGTGCTCGACGTGGCCGATGACGGCAGCGGGGCGACCGGGGCGCAGCGGGCATTCGACAGCCTGGTGTTCCAGAAGAAGGTCGATGTGCTGATCTCGATGGAAACCAGCGCCGCGCGCAACGCCGGGCTGCCCATCGTGACCCGGGGCAAGACGCCGTTCATCTACACCTCGTACTACGAGGGCCACTCCTGCAACCGCTACCTGTTCGTGGACGCCTGGGTGCCGGAGCAGCAGGAAGCGCCGGTGATCGACTATTTCCTCAAGGACAAGGGCGCCAAGACCTTCTTCCTGATCGGCAGCGACTACGCTTTCGGCCGCGGCATGCTGTCCTACGCCAAGCAGTACATCGAGGCGCACGGCGGCAAGGTGGTGGGCGACGAGTACCAGCCGATGGACGCCGGGGACTGGACGGCGATCATCAGCAAGGTGCGGGCGGCCAACCCCGACGCGCTGATCCTGTCCACCGCGGGCGGCGTGCCGAACGTGACGCTGACCAAGCAGTATCGCGCTGCAGGGATCAACGCGCTGGTCGGCAACCTCGGCGTGGACGAGGGCACGGCCAAGACGATGGGGGAGGACGCGAGCGGCATCTACATCTCGGGTTCGTACTACACGAGCGTGGACACCCCGGCCAACAAGGCGTTCCTCCAGGCCATGCGCGCCAAGTTCGGCGAGGCGCTGCTGACGCCCAACGACCTGTCGGTGCCGCAGTACGAGGCGGTTTACCTGTACAAGGCGGCGGTGGAGCGCGCGGGCGGCACCGCGGCGGACGGCGTGACCAAGGCGCTGGCGGAGGTTTCCTTCGACGGGCCGCGCGGCCCCATCCGGATGGACAAGGAACGCCACGCGCCGCTGACCATGTACCTGGGCCAGGTGCAGCCGGACGGCAGCGTGAAGATCCTGCAAACCGCGAAGGACGTGGACCCCGGCGCGCAATGCCCGAACCTGAAGTAGGCTTCGGGTGGGCCTGCTGCTCGACATCGTGACCACGGCGGCGATCCTGTACGTCGTGGCGCTCGGCCTGCTGATCGTGTTCGGCGTCATGGGCATCATTTCCTTCGCCCATGGCGCCATGCTGACGGTCGGCGGCTACGCGGCGCTCCTGGTCACCTGGGCCGGCTGGAACCCGTGGGCGAGCCTGCCGGCGGCGGCGCTGGCCGGGCTGCTGGGGGGCGCGGCGATGGAGCGGACGGTGCTGCGCCCGCTTTACCGCCGCCCGCTCGACGCGATCCTCGCGACCTGGGGCCTCGGCATCGTCATCGGGCAGGTGATCACCCTGGCCTTCGGGCGGCAGGTGCAGTTCGCGCAAAGTCCGCTGTCCGGGGCTGCGGTCATCCTGGGGGCGACCTACTCGCAATACCGGCTGCTGCTGGTCGTGGTCGCGATCCTGCTCGCGGGCGGGATCGCGCTGGTGCTGCACGGCACCCGGCTCGGCCTCGTCACCCGCGCGGTCATCGCCAACGAGAACCTGGCGCAGTCGCTCGGCGTGAACAGCGTGGCTGTGCGCTTCGCGAGCTTCAGCCTGGGGTCGGCGCTCGCCTCCTTGGCCGGGGCGCTGGTGGTGCCGCTGTCGAGCGTGGACCCGAACATGGGGGTGCCGTGGCTGGTGGGCGCCTTCATGCTGGTGCTGCTGTCCGGCTCGTCGCTTGTAGCCATGGCGGCGGCGGCGCTGGTGCTGGGGGCGGCGCAGGTGCTGGTCTCGACCTACCTCAACGCCGTGCTGGGCGGCATGACGGTGGCGGTGCTGGCCGCGGTGATCCTGCGCGTGCGCCCGGCGGGCTTCGCCCGTGCGTGACCCCGATGCGTGATGCGGGCGGGAAACCGCCGAGACCGGGGCGAAGCTGGCTGCCGGCGGCGCTGACGCTGGCCGGGGCGGCGGCGGAGCTCGCGGCGCCCTCCGTGCTCGACACCTACAGCGTCAACGTGCTCACCCGCTCGCTGCTGCTGGCCGTGGCCGCGGTCACGGTGGACCTGCTCTGGGGCTATGCCGGCATCCTGAGCTTCGCGCAGGCCGCGTTCCTCGCCATCGGGGCCTATGCGCTGGCGCTCGTTTCCACCAGCCTGGGGTTCGGTGCCGGGACGGGGCTGCTGGCCCTGCTGCTCGGCCTGGGTGCGGCGGGGCTGGCGGCGCTGCTGGTGGGCTGGCTCGCCTTTTCCTACGGCGCGTCGCCGCTTTACGTGTCCACCATCACCCTCGTCTTCCCCATTGTGTTCGTGCAGCTCATCTTCGCGGGCGGCAACGCCACGGGGTCGAGCAGCGGGCTGTCGGGCTTCGACGTGCCGGACCTCGACACCGAAAGCTGGTTCCGCGTCGCCGGGCTGCTGCTGGTCGCGGTGGCGGCGGGGGCGGCGACGCTGGTGCGCAGCGACTTCGGCCGCCTGCTGGTCGCCATGCGGGAGAACGAGGTGCGCTGCCAGTACCTCGGCATTCCCACCGCCCGGCTGAAGCTGCTGCTGTTCGTCGCCTGCGCGCTGGTCTGCGCCGCCGCCGGCTGGGTGTATGCCGGCGCCACCGCCGTCGTCGCGCCGGAACTGGGCAACTTCGTGTCCGGCACCGAGCTGGTGATCGCCACCGCGCTCGGCGGGCGGGCGACGGTGGCCGGGCCGATCCTGGGCGCGGTGGGGATCGACGCGATCAGCAACTACCTGGGCGGCGCGCTGCCGTTCCTGTGGGCGCTGATCGTCGGCCTGGTGTTCGTGGTGGTGATCGTGGCCTTGCCCGGCGGCTTGCTGTCGCTGCTCCGCTTCGGCCGGGCGCGGCGGCCCGGCCCTGTTCCGCGCCTGGTCGAAGCGCCGGCGGCCGTGCGGCATCGGGACGGCCTGGTGCTGCGGGTCGAGGCGCTGGACAAGCGGTTCGGCAGCCTGCAGGTGCTGCACGGCGTCGCGTTCGCCGCCCATGCCGGCGACCTCCTCAGCCTGATCGGCCCGAACGGCGCGGGCAAGACGACGCTGATGCGCTGCATCGCCGATGGGCGGGAGCGCAGCGCCGGGCTGGTCGAGGTCGGCGGGCGCAGCATCGGCCGCCTGCCGCCGCACCGCTGCACGGCCCTGGGCGTCGGGCGAAAGTTCCAGACCGCCGCGGTGTTCGAGACCATGACGGTCGCGGAGTGCCTGCGCGTCGCCCGCAGCCGGATCGAGCGGCCCTCCCTGTTCCGCCGCACGCCCACGGTCGCGCTGCCCGGATCGGCGCTGGAGGTGGTGCGCGCGACCGGGCTGTCCGACCGCCTGGGCGTCGAGACCCGGCATTTGTCCCACGGCGAGAAGCAGTCGCTCGAACTCGCGATGGTGCTGGCGCTGGAACCCACGCTGCTGCTGCTGGACGAGCCGACCGCCGGGCTGACCAAGCCGGAACGCCGGCGCATCGGCACGTTGCTCGCCGACCTCGCCCACCGCCACCGCCTGTGCATCGTGCTGGTCGAGCATGACCTCGACTTCGTGCGCAGCATCTCGTCCCGCGTGGTCGTGCTGCACCAGGGCCGTGTCGTGCTGGACGGCGCGGTGGAGGAGGCCGTGCAGTCGGACACCGTGCGTACCATCTACGCCGGCGCCGCCCATGCCTGATGCGCCTATGCTTGATGCGCCGGGGCCTGATGCGCCGGGGCCTGACCTGCTCAGCCTCGCCGGCGTGACCGCCGGGTACGGCGCGACGATGGTGCTGCGGGACGTCTCGCTCGGCGTGGGCGCGGGCGAGGTCGTGGCGCTGCTCGGACGCAACGGCGTGGGCAAGACGACGCTGCTGCGCGCCGCCGCGGGCTTCGTCCAGCCCCGGGCCGGAAGCGTGCGGTTCGACGGCCAGGAATTGGCCGGCCTCCCGCCCTACCGCGTCGCCCGGCGCGCGCTGTGCTACGTGGCCCAGGAGCAGGCCCTGTTCGCCGACCTGACCGTGGGCGAGAATCTCCGCCTCGGCGTGCCCCGCGACCGGCTGTTCCGCGAGCGCCTGCCCTCCATCGAGCCGCACTTCCCCGTGCTGCTGCGGCGCCTGGGCCAGAAGGCCGGCACCCTGTCCGGCGGCGAGCAGAAGATGCTGCTGATCTCCCGCGCCATCATCGCCCGGCCCCGCCTCATGCTGGTGGACG
>CAXSEX010000248.1:0-7159 GCA_964236415.1 uncultured Acetobacteraceae bacterium
AATGATGCTCCTTGCACAGCTAGAATGCAAAATCTGGCTTTTGCAAGGATGGCTGATGGCCAGCCAGGTTTTGCAAGCTCGCAGGCACCCGTCCAGGCTGTACTCAATTCCTAAGAAACGAGGACACGCGCGATGGCGACGCCGCCTATGGCCCGTCAGGAGGCCAAGCGAGCGATTGCCCTTCCGCGCGCTGCTGGCTATCGATAATGTGCCTTATCACTAGCCAGGTTGTTTTTTACAGAAATGTACGGGCAAGCTGTTGGGACAGGGACATAGGCAGGGCTCACGCATGAGATCGCCCAGGTAGCTCTATCTGGTCTGGCGAATTTGTCGTGGTTGAGAAAACGCGTACATGCAGAGCGTAAATGAATGCTTGATAGTTAATTTCATACAGGCTTATTCAACTCAAGGTTTCTTATGCGTAGCTTCTGGGGACACAGGCCTCCGTCCGACTTGCTACTCGGCGGGTTCCGCGACACACGAGCCTGATCCGGCTATGATCCGCTCCGAAGCCAAGAAGGAGGGCGAGCGGCAACATGAAGGCGCCACGGTGGACCGCTGTCAGCCCATCCGCCTTCGATTGGGAGCGCGAGGCGCTTGAGTTCACAAAGGCCGGCCTGCCAGACCACGAGCCCTGGCGCGCTTGGTCAAACTTTGAGTTTATCGACGACGAGGGCCGGGTCAACGAGGTGGACCTGCTCGTGCTCACCCCGGCCGGCCTCATCCTGGTCGAGATTAAGTCCCGCCCTGGCACCGTGAAGGGCGATGCCAGCAATTGGGCCTGGATCGAGGGCGGCCGCCAAGTCACCACCGACAACCCTTTGCCGCTGGCCAACCGCAAAGCGAAGCGCCTGGCTTCCGTTCTGCGGCGCCAGGCGGCGCTCGGCGGCCGGGCCGTCTGGGTCGAGCCGCTGATTTTTCTGTCCAAGGTCACGCTGCGGCCCGTGATCGACCCTGGCACCGACAAGCGCGTCGTCTTGCGCGGCAGCCCGGGGCAGCCGGGAGACGCCGGCGTCATCGGCACCCTGCTCCATGCCGAGGACCTTGGATTGGGCCGACGCGGCGTGGTGGACAGCAACTCCGCACGCGGCATCGTCCAGGCTATCAGGCAAGCCGGCATCCGCCCGCCAGGCCGCGGCCGCCGCGTTGGTGACTACGAGCTGGGCCAGCTGCTGACCGAGGGCGACAACTGGCAGGACTTCATCGCGAAGCACGCTGCCACGGGCGCCGCACGCCGCGTCCGCATCTATCCTCTCGCCCGTGCCGCTACGCCGGATGACCGTGATCGCCTTGCCCGTACCGCGAAGCGCGAGTTCAGCGTGCTGGAGGGCGTCGAGCATCCCGGCATCCAGAAGGCGCTCGACCTTCGGGAAGCGGAGCTCGGTCCCGCGCTGGTGTTCGAATACGACCCTGATGCTTCGCGCTTGGACCGTTACCTGGCCCAGAGCCACGGCACTTTGTCATTGGGCCAACGTCTCGGTCTGATACGCCAGCTTGGCGAGGCAATGGCCTATGCCCACGGCAAGCGCCTACATCACCGCGGCCTGGCGCCGCAAAACGTGCTGGTCCGCTGCCCCGAGAGCGACCCTCCCCGCTTGCAGGTGACCAACTGGCAAGTCGCCAGCCGGGGAGAAGGTGCCGGCGGCGGCGCAGTCACGACCGCCGGCACGCGCCATATCGACGACTACCTGTCGGATCCCGCAAGGGCCTACCGTGCGCCAGAGGCGACCGACGGTACAAATGAGGGTGCAGCGCAGGCCGACGTGTTCTCCCTCGGTGCCGTCGCCTACCACATCCTGTCCGGCCAGCCGCCGGCACGAAGCGCGCTCGACCTTCCGGCCGTGCTGCGCGACGGCAACGGCCTGCGCTTATCCGGTGTCGTGAACGGCATCGGCGGCTGGCTGGAGGAGATGGTGCGCATCTCCACAGCCCCGCTGCTGCGCGACCGCCCGCGTGACGCCCGCGAGTTCCTCGACTACCTCGCCGCGGCCGAAGAGGAAGCGCGGCCGCCCGAGCCAGCCCCGCCCGTGCTGGCCGATCCGGCATCTGCCGGGCCAGGCGACCGGCTGGACGGCGGCCTGCTCGTCGTCCGCCGCCTGGGGCGCGGCGGCACTGCCGATGCCCTGCTGGTCCGCCAAGGCGAGGACGGCGGCGAGCTGGTTCTGAAGGTCGCCACCGATGCCGCGCACGCCGACCGCATACGGGCAGAGGCCGACGCGCTGCGCCGCCTGCACCACAGCAACATCGTCCGCTTCGCAGGCGAGGTGACGGTCGCGGGCCGTCCTGCCATCCTGATGGAGCGCGCAGGCGAGCGCACCCTGGCCCAATGGGTCCGCGGCGGCGATGCCTTGTCGCTCGACCTTATGCGCCGTTTCGGCGAGCATCTGATGGAAGCCCTGGAGCACCTGGAGCAGACCGCCACCGCGCATCGCGACATCAAGCCCGACAACATCGGCGTGGCCAAGGTGGGCGCCAGCGGCGCTTACCGTTTGGTGCTGTTCGACTTTTCCCTTACCCGCGCCCCGACCGAAAGCATCCACGCCGGCACGAGGCCCTACTTGGACCCCTTCCTCGCCGACCGCCGTCCTCCGCGCTGGGATCTGCATGCCGAGCGGTACGCCGCCGCCGTGACCTTGCACGAGATGCTGGCCGGCAGTCCCCCCGTGTTCGGCGACGGCCTGACCGACCCCATGGCCATTGAGGACGAGGCAACTGTTGCCTCCGACCGTTTCGATCCAGCGCTGCGCGACAGCCTTCATCGCTTTTTCACCCGCGCCTTGCGACGGGATGCCGGCGAGCGCTTCGGCAACGCCGAGGAGATGCTGCGCGAATGGCGCCACGCCTTCATCCCCATGGACCGTAGCGCCGCCGCCCCGGAAGGCATCGAGGTCGTGGCCCGACGCCTGCACGCGGCCAGCAGCATCGCCGAGGTCGGATACGGCCTGGAGGCCCGGGCCGTTCTGGACCGGATAGGCATCCACACCGTCCACCGCCTGCTCGGCGTGCCACGCCAGCAGTTCCGCTACCTGAAAGGCGTCGGCGACCGTATCCGGCGCGAGATCCGCGAACGGGCCAAGCGCCTCGCCGAGCTTCGCCCGGACCTGGTGCCCGGCGGATCGATCAACGAGGCGAATGGCCGCGCCACCATTGATCGTCTAGCAGAGCAACTGATCGCCCGCCGGCCTGCCGGTGACGAACGGCCCGAGGACCGCATCCTTGCCCGCTTTCTCGCAATCGACGAAGACGGCGCGGCCTGGCCCGCCGCTGGCGAGGTCGCCGCCGCCGCAGGCACCGCGCGCAGCGGCGTGGCTGACATCCTGGTCGCCGCCCGGGACCGCTGGCACAAAAGCGCCGACCTCAACGCCGTCCGGGCAGAGGTGGCCGGCCTCGTCGAGCAGGCTGGCGGCGTCGCCACGGTGGACGAGCTGGCCACCGGGTTGCTGGCCGCCCGCGGCTCCATGGAGGAGGATGACGGGGAGCGCATCCGCCGCGCCCGCGCCATCCTGCGCGCAGCCGTGGAACTGGAAGCCGCCGTCAGCCCGACCCGCTTCAACGCCCATGCCGACGCGCACCCCGTGCTGATCGCCCATGCACCGGAGCTGGCCGAGTATGCCCGCCGGCTCGGCCGCGCCGCGGACAAGCTGGCAGCAGAGGTGCCGCTGCCCAGCCCGGCGCGGGTCGAGGACGAGCTTGGCTTGGTTCCGATTCCCGAGGCCACCACCGCGCTCCCGTCCGGCCGCACCCTGCGTTTGGCCGCTGCGGCATCCACCGGCGCCGCGCTGTCCGCCCGCCTGGAGCTGTATCCCCGCGGCCTGGCCGCGCTGGCCGCGCTCCGCCTTTCCCTCGGCGCCCTGTCCGGTCCCGAGCGGCTGGCGGTGTCGGAGGTGCAGGCCCGCGTCCGCGGCCGCTTCCCAGAAGCCGAGCCGCTGCCGAACCGCCCGGCGCTTGACCGGCTGCTACAGGAGGCCGGCGCCGACCGCGACTGGCGCGCCCCGCCGGGTCAGGACCCCGGCTACTACGGCCGCGCCGCCACGGACACGATGAGCGCGTCCCTGACCGCCTTCCGCCATGCCACCACCGCGCCGCCCGCAGAAGCGACGCCTGAGGTGCTCGCCGCGCGGATGCTGGAGGAGAAGATCGCCCACGCCACCCGCACCGGCGGTTTTCTGGCTCTAACGGTGGAGCCGGCCCAGGCCGCGGCGGCAGAAGCGGAGTTGGTCCGCCGCTTCCCGCGGGAGGTCGTAAGCCTCGAACGCCTGATGCTTCGGGCTATGCGGGCGGAGGCGGAGGCGCGGCGGGTGCAATGGCCGGTGGCGCTGGCCGCCGACGCAGCGCCCCGGTCCAGCGCCGATTTCCGCAACCTACTCCGCCTGGCCGCCCGCGCCGCGCCGCAGGTGCGGGATGCCGTGCTGGCCCTGCGCGTCCCGGCGCTGCTGACCCGGCCCGGCCTGTTTGCCCGCTACGACCTGATGGACATTTTGGACGGCATGGCGGGAACGTCCGGCACGGCCGGGGGGCCGCCCAGCCTGTGGCTGCTGCTGCCGCAGCCCGGCCCGGGGATGCCGCAGGTGGACGGCGCCGTGCTGCCCGTCATCGGCGCCGCCAATTGGGCGCGGCTGTCCTTTGCTTGGCTGGGCATCACTCATCGGACGGGTGGACGCTCGGCGGCATAAAGGCACGTTCGGCGGCTCCGACCGGCAAACGGGTGCCACGCAGATTGCGGGAGACGCCTGCACGCGCCCGTGGGATGATCGGGCCAGAAGGGGCGGGAGGCCCGGTAGGGACAAGAGATGACTGCGTTATCAAAACGTGACACCGAGGGGCGCGGGGGCTACCCGCTTCAGGTGGCAGCGGCCTATGCGCGCCTACCGCCGCAAACCGTCCGGCGTTGGGTTCAGGGTTACGGCTATACCCACGCAGGAGAACGCCGTCGGTCCCAGCCGATCAACTATCTTGCCCGACAAGGGGCCGGCGACGGCCTGCTGGACTTCGAGCAGCTTTTAACCCTGCTGCTGGTCAAGGCATTCAAGTCGCGCGGCCTGGGGCTGCCGACGATCAAGAAGGCCGCCGCAAAGGCGCAGGACGTCTACCGCGTGCCCAACCCGTTCACCTCCAACCACTTCCGCAGCGATGGAAGCAAGGTCTTCTTGGATCTGGGCGCCCCAGGGCGGGAGCGTCAGTTGATCGACGTGCTCAGCGATCAGCGCGAGTTCCAGCGCATCGTCGAGCCATCCTTGTTCAAGGATGTGGTCTTCCTGAACGATCGCGCGAGCGAGTGGTGGCCGCTCGGCCGCGACCGCCGGGTCGTGGTCGCGCCGGATCGCCAATTCGGTGCGCCGCACATCGCAGGCAAAGGCATCCGAACCGATGTCGTTGCGCAGGCCGTAGCTGCCGAGGGTGGCGGCGCAGAGGCAGAGGCGGAGGTTGCCGGCTGGTATGGCCTGACCTCTGACGAGGTGCGTGACGCACTGCAGTTCGAGGGGCCATGGCTGCACCGGAAAGTCTGATCTACGTCCTGGACCAGAACTTCTCCGATCACATGCTCCAACTGCTTCGGCTGGCGAGAGTGGAGCCGGTTGGCCGGATCACGTCGCTGGCAGAACTCGGCTTCGCAGGCGATGCGACTGACGAGCAATGGCTTTCAGACCTCGGCAGGCGGGGTGGCTTCTGTGTCGTCACCCGGGACGGGGCAATCCTGCAGGTCTCGATCGAGCGGAAGGCCTGGAGCGAGGCAGGCGTGTCGCTGCTGGTCCTGGACAAACAATGGGGCCAGCAGCCCCGCCGCGAGCTGTCGCGCAGGCTGCTGTACTGGTGGCCGCACATGGTCAGCCATGCCGAGGCCGGCAGGCCCGGCAGCGCCTGGACCGTGCCGCACCACGTCCCGTCCCCGCCAGCCCGGGGCATCCGGCTGGTGACCGGGCCTGGCGCTTGAGCGGTGGCCTGGCATAATTCGCCAAACCGGATAGAATGTCGTTTCGAGGAGGCCACTACCGCACATGATCGACGCGAAGCGGCTGCTGGCCGACCTGAAGCGGCTGCGCAAGCGCCTGGACGACGACCTGCGGGAGCACCACGCCGCTTCTCCCGGTCGCGCCGCCGTGCAGGCCGAGTGGCAGGCAGCCCGGGCAGCCAATCGCACCGCCGACACGTTCGAGAGCTTCTGGACCGCCGCCCTGGATCAGGCAGCGGTGCACTGGGTTCTGGCCCTGACCTTTCTTCGCTTTCTGGAGGACAACCGCCTGCTCGACCGCCCATTGCTGGCCGGCGAGGGCGAGCGGGGGGAGCTGGCGGCGGAGCGGCAGCGCGCCTTTTTCCGCGCCCGTCCGCACGACAGCGACGCCGAGTACCTGTTGGACGCCCTGGACGGCGCCGCTCACCTGCCCGGGCTGTCCGGCCTGTTCGACGCCGGGCACAACCCGCTGTTCCGCCTGCCGGTGTCCGGCGATGGCGCGATGGCGCTGCTGGCGTTCTTCCGGGAGCGCGGGGACGACGGCGCCCTGCGGCACGACTTCGCCGACCCCGAATGGGGGACCCGCTTCCTGGGCGACTTGTACCAGGACCTGTCGGAGGACGCGCGCAAGCGCTTCGCGCTGCTGCAGACGCCGGACTTCGTGGAATCCTGGATTCTCGGCCGCACGCTGGACCCGGCCATCGGCGAGTTCGGCTGGGACCGGGTGCGGATGATTGACCCGGCGTGCGGCAGCGGCCATTTCCTGCTGGGCAGCTTCGCCCGGCTGCTGACGCACTGGCAACGCCATGCCCCTGACATGCCCCCGGCGGCGCAGGCGCAGCGGGCGCTGGACGGGGTGGCAGGCGTGGATTTGAACCCGTTCGCGGTGGAGGTCGCCCGCTTCCGCCTGCTGCTGGCGGCGCTGCGGGCGGGCGGCGTCACCCGGCTGGCGGCGGCGCCCGACTTCCGCATCCACCTGGCGACGGGCGACAGCCTGCTGCACGGCACGCACCATTTCCGGGGCGAGCTAGGGGGCGCTGGAGCGGGCTTCGGCCACCAGGCGCGCGGCCATGCCTATGCGACGGAGGACCTAGCGGCGCTGGACACTCTGCTGGGCCGGCAGTATCACGCCGTGGTCGGCAACCCGCCCTACATGTACCGGCGCGCAATGATGAACGGCTCGACGCGCAATCGAGGCTGTTTTCCGGC
>CAXSEX010000249.1:0-7155 GCA_964236415.1 uncultured Acetobacteraceae bacterium
CTGCCCCAAACCCCGCTAAGGGCAAGCCCTTAGAACCCATCCCTTAAGTGAGGCGGGTCCAGGGACGCTATCCCTGGCGGGTTTGGGCAGAGCCCAACCTTGTTTACTGCCTGCGGCGTTACCACAGATCAAGCCATCCGCACATTCCAGAACAACGCGAAGGCGCCGCGCGGGATGCCGGTGACGTTACGGCGATAGGCCGTGGCCTGGAAGAACTGACCGAGCGGGATGTAGGGCGGATCGCGCATGAACTCGGTCTGGATGGGGCCGGCGATCGCCTGCTGGGCGGCGAGGTCCGGCGCGTCGAACCAGCTGGTTCGGAGTGCGGCGAGTTTCGGGTTGGTTGGCCAGCCGACGAAGCCGGGGCGGCCTATGGCGTTGAGGGACGGGTTCGAGCCTGGGTTGAGCAGGTCGTAGCCGGCGGTGTAGGTGCAATGGGCGTTCCAGCCGCCCTTGTCCGGCGTGTCCTGGTTGTTGCGGCGGGTTGTGACCGTGCCCCAGTCCATCGCCTGGTAGTCGAGGTTGATGCCGATGCGGCGGAACATGTCGCCGCTGACCTCGCACAGCGCGTTGATCGCCGGGAAGTCGGTGGCGGCGATGAAAACAACCTTTTCGCCGCGGTAGCCGGCGGCGGCAAGGTCGCGTTTGACCCGGTCGTAGTCGGGGGTGGGGGAGAACACCTCCATCGCGGCGTTGGTCTCAAGCGGGGTGCCGGGGGTGAAGACGCCGGCCGGCGTGTGCCACATGGCGGCATCGGTTCCGACCACGGCCTGCATGAAGTCGGCCTGGTTGATGGCGCCGAGCAGCGCGTGCTTGACGCCCGGGTTGTCGAACGGCGGATACAGGCTGTTGACCCGCAGGAAGCCGATGTTGCCGGCCCGGTCGATGATCTCCGTGGTGATCGCGCGGCTGCGCCGCAGCACCGGCAGCAGGTCCGCGGTCGGCGCTTCCCACCAGTCGATCTCGCCGGCTTGCAGCGCCGCCGCCGCCGTCGCCGCGTCGGGGATGGTGCGCCACTCGATCCGCTCCATCGTCGGCACCTTCGGCCCGGCGGTGAAGCTCGGCGTGCCCTCCGGCCGCGGCACGTAGCCGTCAAACCGTTGATACACGGCGCGGGATCCCGGCACCCGCTCGCCGGCGATGAAGCGGTAGGGGCCGCTGCCGACCATCTCCGTCACCTGCTGCGTGCCGGGCGTGCTGGCCAGGCGCTCCGGCATCACCGGCAGCATGGCGTTGCTGCCGCGGCCGAGCGCCAAGGGCAGGGCGGGGAACGGCTTGTTCAGGCGGAACCGGATCGTCCGGTCGTCCGGTGCCGCAAGCTCGTCGGCCGCTGCCAGCAGGGAAGCGCCGAAGGCGTCGCGCGACGCCCAGCGCCGGATGCTCGCCACCGCGTCGCGCGCCAGCACCGGCGTGCCGTCGTGGAACCGCAGGCCGGGGCGCAGGGTGAGCGTCCACAGCTTGCCGTCATCCTCGATGCGGTGCCCTTCCACCATCTGCGGCCGCGGCGCGTAGCCCTCGTCGAGGCCATACAGCGTGTCGAAGACGAGGAAGGCGTGGTTGCGGGTGACGTAGGCCGTGACCCACACCGGGTCGAGCTGGGCCAGGTCGGCCTGCGGCGCGAAGACCAGCGTGCTGGCGCCGGCAGCGCGGGCAAGGCGGGGCATCGCCAGGGCCGCCGTGCCGGCAACGGCGGTCTTTAGGGCGTCGCGGCGCCGCATGGGCCGCGTCAGGCCACCAGGCGGCGCTCGGCGCGGCACCGCATCAACGGCTGGATGCGGGTGCCAAAAGCGTCCATGCCCAGCAGGAAGTCGTCAAAGGTCAGCATGATGCCCTTCACCCCCGGAAGCGCCGCCACCTCGTCGAGCATGGCCGCGACCGTGGCGTGGGAGCCGACCAGGGTTCCCATGTTGAAGTTGATCGGGGACGGGGAGCGCAGCACCGCCGCCGCCATGGAGGTGGTGCCCGGCGCCGGGTCCTCCGCCGCCTTGCCGAGCAGGTGGGCCAGCGCGTCCTGGTCGGCGCCGGCCACGTAGTGGTCCCATTTGCGCATCGCCGCCGCATCCGTCTCGTCGGCGATGACCATGTAGAGCATGTAGCTGCCCACGTCGCGCCCGGCGCGGCGCGCGTGCTCCAGCATGCGGGCGGGGACGCCGGCGGCGCGGCCTGGTTCGTTCACGCCCTCGCCGAGCGCGAAGTTGAAGTCGCAGTACTGCGCCGCGAACTCCATGCCGCGGTCGCTTTGCCCGGCGGACACCAGCTTGACCGGCGCCGCGGGGCGGGGGCTGAGCTTGCACGCTTCCATGCGGAAGTACTCGCCTTGCAGGTCGGACTGCCCGGTTTCCCACAGGTCGCGCAGGACCCGCACGTATTCCGTGCTGTAGTCGTAGCGCCTGGCGAAGTGGTGGTCGCCGGGCCAGAGGCCCATCTGGCTGTACTCGATCTTGTGCCAGCCCGACACGATGTTGACCCCGAAGCGCCCGCCGGAGATGTCGGAGATGGTGCTGGCCATCCGCGCCACGATGGCCGGCGGGATAGTCAGCACCGCGGTCGAGGCATACAGCTTGATGCGCGAGGTGATGGAGGCCAGGCCCGCCATCAGGGTGAAGCTTTCCAGTCCGTGGTCCCAGAACTCCGTCTTGCCGCCGAAGCCGTGCAGCTTGATCATGGACAGGGCGAAGTCGAAGCCGAACGCCTCCGCCTTCTGCACGACCTGGCGGTTGAGCTCGAAGCTCGGCATGTACTGCGGCGAGGTGGCGGACAGCAGCCAGCCGTTGTTGTTGATCGGGATGAAGACGCCAATGTCCATGGCTGCGCTCCGCAAGCTTCGGTAGGGTGCGGCCTCGCAAGGCGCGTGCCAAAGCGGCCAGGCGGCGGCATGGCTTGAGTTTGTGGCGATTGGGCAACAGTCGCGTGCCCAGTGTCGCCGGCGCATTGCCACGGCGCGCGACAAGTGCCAGCACAGGGCGTCGCCTATCGGCGGCGGTGGGCGCGGGACGGGCACGCGCCCGGACCGACCCGAGGCCTTGCCTCAGCCGCGTGCCCTGGCCTACGGACACCTGCCCAGAACACGACAGTCTCACGGAGTGAACCGATGACAAAAGCCCCAGAGAAGAAGGCCCCAGCAAAGAAGGCGCCGCCGAAGGGCGCCACCGTCGAGAAGCCAAAGGCCGGGCACAAGCCGAACGCCTTGCAGCAGCCGCTTCAGCCGTCGGAGGACCTGGCCGCCGTGGTCGGCGAGGGCACGATGGCGCGTGGCGAGGTGGTCAGCAAGGTCTGGGAGTACATCAAGGCCAACAAGCTGCAGAACCCGGACGACGGCCGCGAGATCCTCGCCGACGACAAGCTGAAGAAGGTGTTCGGCAAGGACAAGGTCACCATGTTCGAGATGAACAAGTTCCTCGCCCAGCACTTGAAGTGAACGCCTTGGAAGCGAACGGGTAACGCGGGGCACAGCACGGCCCGGCCATAGGCCGTGCTGCGCCCCATGGCCGGCGTCAGTTCACGGTTTGGCTCGGACGCGCGAAGAAGTCGGATGGGACCGTGTTCGTCAGGCCCTGCACCCGGTCCTCGGTTTGCAGGTTCAAGGCGCTGCATCCCTGGCCGCCATAGTGCGGCAGGGTGGCGATGGTGCTGGCGGGGATGGTGGCGTAGGCGGCCGGCAGCGGCGCGCGGTATCCGATCAGCCGGCCCGGGTCAAACGCGGACAGCAGCGCCCCGGTCGGCATCCCCGGCGCGTCGTGCGGGCTGAGGAACGCCTGGGTGAAGCCCGCCGGACCCGTTTGGAACTGAGGGTCCTGGAAGCCGGCGAGGCGGGCCGAAACCTCGTCCGGCAGCGTCGCGAGCGGCGGCAGGCCGAACAAGGAGTTCACCAGCCGGATCACCGAGTTGTGGTCGCCCTCCTCGTGCGCGACCGCGTGGGCGCGGGCATAAGGGGAGATCACGATCAGCGGGATGCGCGGCCCGCGGCTGAGCGGCAGGCCCGCCGGGTCGTAGCTGAGGATGCGGGGCGGCACATGGTCGTAGTCGCCCTCCGACTCATCGTAGGTGATGACGATGGCGCTTTCGCCCCAGTAGGGGCTGTTGGCGATGGTGTTGACCTCCTCGGCGATCAGCGCCTCGCTGATCTGCCCGTCGGAGTAGGCGGGGTGGTCGTCGTCGCCCAGGAAGTTGCCGCTGATGTAGGCGGCGTCGGCTGGGCCGGTGGCGTGCGTCGTGTCCGGCTGCAGCCCCATGATGTTGTCGTAGCCGCCGCGGACGTAGAACACGCCGCCCCCTTTCGGCAGCGCCGCCGCCTTCACGTCGTCGAAGAAGTCGCTCAATCCGTGCTGGTTCGCCGCCTGCGCGGGGTTGCTGGTGACGTAGCCGAAGTACTGCGGCCCGTTGTGGTGGCCGATGTAGCTGGCGTGCGGCACCGTGCTGATGCCGTTGGCGTCCGGCAGGCCCCGCTCCGTCCCGTACCCGTTCTGGTACCAGCCCCAGCTATACGGCTTCCGGCCCAGCAGGCTGATGTAGAGGATGTCCTGCTGCACGTCCGCAAGGTCGAGGCCTGGGCTGGCGTCCTGCGCGACGACGCTTGAAAGCGTGCGGCCCGCAAGCGTCAGCGGCAGGCTGGCGAACGTCAGGTTCGGCGCGACGTTGGTGGGCGCGCCCCCCTCGTTCTTGCGCTGCGGCGTGCCGCTGGCGGCACCGGTGTTGGCGGTCGGCTCGATGTTGGCCGGCTGGCTCGGCACGCCCGAGTATTGCGCGCTGGCGCCGGGCAGGCCGGGGATCGGGTCGTTGGTGATCGGCACCGCAACCGAGCCGTAGGTGCTGGCGGAGGTCGCGTCCGGGTGCTTCACCCACTGCGTTTCCCCGGACTGCCCGGCGATCATGGCGATGGCGTTCGGCGTGGACGGCCCGATGGTGGTTTGGAAGATGTTGTCGAACAGGGTGAACTTGTTGGCGTAGTTCCACAGGAAGGGCACGGTGTCGCAATCGACGTAGGCCATCGCCAATTCGCCGAACTGCTTCGACTTCAGGGACACGGTGGCCGGCGGCGTCGTGGGGTTGATCGGCGACCCCGCGAAGTACTTCGCCTGCTCGTTGATCGCGAAGCGGTCCATGACGGGCACGCCGTTGACCAGGTGCATCTTGGCCGCCATGCGCGGGTGGCCGTGGTCGATGTCGTCGAGGTCGGCGGCGTTCTGCTCGGTGCCGATCCGGAAGGGCTGGATGGTGCCGGTGCTGCCGTCGGTGTTGAGGATCGCCTGGGTGTTGGTGGCCGGCACGCGGGGCCGGGTCCCGTCCGAGAACAGGCCGTTCGCGCCGCGGAAGGTGCCGAAGTAGTGGTCGAAGGAGCGGTTCTCCTGGAACAGCACGAACACGTACTTGACCCGGCGCCGCAGCCGCTCGATCAGCTCCTCGTTGGAGAGCCGCGGCTCGGCGGCGGGGTCGCTGTAGAACGGCGCGACCTCCCCGATGGGATCGGGCTGGCCGGTGACGATTGGCCTGGCCCGGTCGGCGGCGCGTGCCGCCGAGAAGGCGACGGGCTGCAGGAGCAGGCCGGCAGCGACCAGGGCGGAACAGCCCTTGGAGAGCAAGCGGGGCATACGGTCGGGTCCTTTGAAGTCCAGGACCCCCTTATGCCATGCGGCGCGGCGCGGACAGCGTAGGCAACGTTACAGGTGCATGAAGTTACGCCTTGCACGGGCGGCACCATTGATCGACCCGTGTGCGGCTGATGGGTTTCACCCATCCTACGCGACCCATGCCGTAGGATGGGTGCAACCCATCGGCGGATGACGGTCATTCAACCAAGCCGTCCGTGTTATTCAGCCCCCGGCGGGCAAAGCAAGCCGCCGTCGCGCCAGGACGCATCCAGCCCCGCGGGCAGCCGCAGCGGCGAGGCCGCGCCGAGGTTGCGGGCCAGCAGGGCGTCGTACGTGCCCCCGGCCGCCGCCCGGGCCTGCCAGCCCGGCGCCAGCCCCAGGCTCCCGCCCGGCACCGGCAAGGCCTCCGCCCCGGCGCCCGGCGGCATCAGCGCCCCCATGCTCCAAGCGACGACCGCCGCCCACCGCGCGTCGTCCAGCCCGGTGACGGCCAGCACCGGCGTCGCTGAAAGCGGCTCCGGCAGGATGCGGATCGGGCGTCCCCGCGCCTGCCCCTCCGCCCGCTGCGCCGCCAGCGCCGTCGTTTCCAGGGCGACAGCCGGGCAGCGGCCGACCTCGAAGGCGTCCAGCATCTCCTCCTCCTCCTGCCAGCCGGAGTAGCGGATGGCGATGCCGCGCCCGCGGACGTAGGCCAGCAGCGTGCGCTCCGGCCCGGTGCCCGGCTCGGCGCAGACCATGGTGCCAGCGAGGTCGGACAGGTGCCGGGCCGGGTGGCTGTCCGCCACCATCACGCCGTTGGTCTGGTGGAACACCGCCGGGCCGGGCACCACCGCGTCCAACAGGTTGTTGGCCAGCAGTTCCGATCCCGTCAGGAACGCCACGGCGTCGTCGCCCTGGCGCAGCCGCTCGAAGTCCTGGCCGAGCGCGTAGGGGTGGAACTCGATCCGCGCGCCGTCGCCCAGCACGGCGGCGGCAATCGCCCGGCACAGATCGACTTCCAGCCCCGCCATGCCGCCCTCGGCGGCGGGCGCGGCCAGGCCCGGACGGGGCGCGCCGCCGCAATGCAGCACGCCGGCGGCGCGGACCTGGTCCATCGTCGCGGCCCCAGCAGGCGAGGCGGCCAGCATCAGGGCAATCAGCAGAAATCGAAGCATCGGGGGCACCACCGTGGAAAAGGTTTGCCGGGTTAAGATGCTGCGCGCCGGTTTGGCAAATGACCGCTTGGCGACGGCGCTACTCCAGCCCGCGCAGCTCGGCTAGCCCACGCAGCCGGCCGATGGCCGAGTAGCCCGGGTTGGTTTGCTTGGTGAGGTCGTCGAGCATCTGGTGGCCGTGGTCGGGGCGCATGGCAATGGCCGTGCGGCGGTAGGTGGTCAGCTCCACCAGCTCGCGCATCACGGCGTACATGTCCACGTCGCCTTCGAGGTGGTTGTCCTCAAAAAAGTCGCCGGCCGCGTTGCGGCGCGTGCTGCGCAGGTGGATAAAGTGGATGCGGTCGGCAAACTGGCGCACCATGCCCGGCAAGTCATTATCAGCCCGCACCCCAAACGAGCCGGTACAGAAGCAC
>CAXSEX010000250.1:0-7131 GCA_964236415.1 uncultured Acetobacteraceae bacterium
CGGGCGCGTCGGGCATCTGGCGCGGCACCGCGATGGAGCGCATGCCGTCCTGCACGATGCCGACGTTCTCGAAGATCGCGGTGATGCTGCGCGCGACCCAGCCGGCGGTGTTGGTGATCTGCCACGCAAGCGCCAGCGCCGTCGCCACCAGCCCGACCGCGATGCGTCCCTGCGACCAGAGCGTGACGGCGAGCGCCGCCATGCTGACCAGCAGCACCGCGTTCATCGCGGTCAGCGAAAGGATCAGCGTCGAGATCATCCGCGTCTGCGCGCGGAACGCCGCCGTGTGCTCATCGACCGACTCCCGCACGAAGGCGTCCTCGTCCCGCGGCTTGGCGAACAGCTTGACGGTCAGGATGTTGGTGTAGGCATCGACGATCCGCCCGGTGAGGCCCGACCGCACCTCCGCCACATGACGCGACCGGTCCCGCAGCCGGGGCACGAACGCGCGGAGCAGCACCGCGTAGGTCGCGAACCAGGCGAGGATCGGCAACGCCAGCCGGTAATCGGTCGAGGCCAGCACGGTCACGGCGCTGCCGCCCACCACGAGGATGTACCACACGGAGTCCACCGCGCTGACGATCACCTCGCGCAGCGCCGGGCCGGTTTGCAGCACCCGGTTGGCGATGCGCCCGGCGAAGTCGTTCTGGAAAAACGTCCAGGACTGCCGCACGACGTTCCAATGGCTTTGCCAGCGGATCAGGTTGCTGAAGCCGGGGTTGATCGCCTGGTTGACCAGCATGGCCTGGGTGGCGACCATGCAGGGGCGCAGCACCAGCACGATCACGCCCATGACAGCCAGTTGCGGCCATTGGCCCCGCAGCAGGCTGCCCGGCGGCACCGTCGCGACCAGCCCGGCGACCCGGCCGATGCAGATCGGGATCGAGGCGTCCAGCAGCGCCACGAACAGCCCGCCCACGAACAGCCCGGCGATGGGACCGCGGACCTGCCGGGCGTAATGCCAGAAGAAGGTGAGCAAGCCCTGCGGCGGGGGCGCCTCGCCCGGAGTGCGGGTGGGGTCGATCAGGCTTTCGAAGCGGCGGAACATCTGGAACATATCGTGGCGATGAACCGCTGGTGAACGCGGGTCAACCGTGCTTTTGTCATAAATAACGGGAACGTCACCGAGCGTAGCCCTCGGTGACCGTTGCGCAATCCAAGGCAGGACCATGACCCCAGACGACCTCCGCGCCGCTCCCGAATTTCCCGACCAGGGCGCTGCCATCGAGGCGCTCTGGTGGGCGGCGCGCGACGATTGGGACCACGCGCACGAAGCCGCCCAGTCCGACGACGGCGCGCCGGCCGCCTGGGTGCACGCCTACCTGCACCGTGTGGAGGGCGATTTGGAGAACGCCGGCTATTGGTATCGCCGGGCGGGCAAGCCGGCCGCCGCCGGGCCGCTCGACGAGGAGTGGCGGGCCATCGCCTCGGCGCTGCTCAGGGCGTAATGCCGGGCCGCCGCGCTACGCAGCCGTCAGCCGGTCAAGCCGCAGCCGCTGCCGCCCGTCCGTCAGGCGCCGTGCCGACAGCCGCGCCGTGATGATCGCCGCCAACGCGCTTGCCCCAGCCAGCAGCAGCATGAGCAGGATTTGGTACTTCACGGCCTCGACAGGATCGAACCCAGCCAGGATCTGGCCCGTCATCGTGCCCGGCAACGTCACAAGCCCGGCCGCCGCCATCTGGTTCAGCACCGGCATCAGCCCGCGCCGGATCGCGTCGGCCATCAGCGGTCCCGTCGCCGTCGCGAAGGAGTGGCCAAGCGTCAGCCGCGCCTCGATCCTCGCACGGGCCGCCGCCGCGCCGCCCAGCACGCCATCGAGCGTGAGGCTCGCCGTGCCGAAGGCGCTGCCCAGCACGATGCCGGTGACCGGGATGGCATAGCGCGGGTTCCACCAAGGGTCCGGCCGCAGCGCCGTGGTCAGCGCCAGCAGCGCCGCGAGCACGGTCGATGCGCCGACCGCCAGCCCCGCCACCGCGTAGTTGCCGAACCGCGCGAGCCGGTGCCGCGGCCGGGCAGCCCCTTCCCGGATCGCCACCAGCGTCATGACCGCCAGGATGCCGAGCGTCGCCGCGGCCGACTCGGACTGGAACACCGCGCGCAGCACGGTGCCGATCAGCAGCAACTGCACGACCATGCGCGCCGTTGCCACCAGCATGGCGCGATGCAGCCCCAGGCCCAGCGCCATCGACAGCGCGCCATCCAGCACCAGCAGCGCCGCAGCGACCACGAGGTCGCCGGCCTGCAAGGCAATTGCGTTCACGCGAGCCGCCCGCCTGCCATGCGCCGCCGCACCGTGCCCAGCCGCTCCGCCTGCGCCGCCTCGTGCGTGACCAGCACCAGGCCCAGCCCCGCCCGCAGACGTTCCGCGAGCAGGGCCTCGACTGCAAGCGTCGCGTCGTGGTCAAGCGCCCCGGTCGGCTCGTCCAGCAGCAGCACGGCCGGTCCAGGCGCAAGGGCGCGCAGCAGGGCCAGCCGCGCCCGCTCCCCAGTTGAGCACGCTGTCACCACCCGATCCCAGATGTCCGGCGCGAGGCCAAGCCGGGCGGCATCCGGGCTGGGCACTGAAAAATGGTCGCCAACCCGGTCCAGCCACCAGCCGGGTTCCGCCGGGGCATAGACGGCCCGGCGGCGCCAGTCCGGGCCGGACAGGGTGCTCCGTCCCACGTCGTCGAGCCATGCCTCGCCCTCATGCGGGTCGAGGTCCGCCACCATGCGCAGCAGCAGGCTCTTGCCCGACCCGGACGGCCCGGTGATCGCGAGGCACGCACCAGGGGGCAGGTCGAGGTCGAAGGGTCCGGCGTGCGCGTGCCGCAGCCCCCGCGCCCGCAGCCCGCCCCCTTTCTCCGTGTGACTCAACCCGCCAGCTTGCCCAGCAGCCGGGCGTGGGAGCGCAGGCCCTTGTGGAAGCAGCGCCACTCGAATTTCTCGTTGGGGCTGTGCACCTGGTCGTCATCGAGGCCGAAGCCCATCAGCACGCTGTCCATGCCGAGCAGGCGGCGCAGGCTGCCCACCACGGGGATGCTGCCGCCGCTGCCGATCAGCACGGCGGGGCGGCCGTACTCCTCTGCCAACACCCCCTGCGCCGCCTGGACGAAACGGCTGTCGGCCGGGATCTCCACCCCCGGCGAGGCGCCGCCGGTGATTTCCGCCCGCGCATCGGCCGGCAGCCTGGCGTGCACGAAGTCGTGGAACGACTGCACCACCGCCGCCGGGTCCTGTCCGGGCACCAAGCGGAAGGATACCTTGGCCCCGGCCTCTGCCGCGATCACGGTCTTGCTGCCCGGCCCTTGGTAGCCGCCCCAGATGCCGTTCACGTCCGCGGTCGGCCGCGCCCACATCCGCTCAAGCCCGGTGCGCCCGCGCTCCCCGCCCGGCACGCTCAGCCCGATGCTGCCGAGGAACTCGGCCTCGTCGAAGCCCAGCGCCGTCCAGTCCCCTTGCAGGGATTGCGGCACCTCCCGCACGCCGTCGTAGAAGCCTGGCAACTGCACGCGGCCCTCGGCGTCGTGCAGATCGCCCAGGATGCGCGCAAGCAGGTTGATCGGGTTCAGCGCCGAGCCGCCGAACATGCCGGAATGCAGGTCCCGGTTCGCCGCGCGGATCACCACCTGCATGTAGGCCAGCCCACGCAGCCGCGTGGTCAGCGCCGGGGTGTCGATGTCCCACATGCCAGTGTCGCTGATGACCGCCACGTCGCCGCGCAGCGCGTCGGCGTGCTCGGTCAGGAAGCGGTCCAGGTTGGGGCTGCCCACTTCCTCCTCGCCCTCGACCAGCGCGGTGACGCGGACGGGCAGGGTGCCGTGCACCGCGTGCCAGGCGCGCAACGCCTCCAGCCACATCATGACCTGGCCCTTGTCGTCCACCGCGCCGCGAGCGACGACGCGGGGTCCGTGCGGCCCCTCGGACAGGGCCGGGTCGAACGGCGGATGGGTCCAAAGTTCCAGCGGCTCCGCGGGCTGCACGTCGTAGTGACCGTAGAACAGCAGATGCGGCGCATTGCCGCCCGGGCCGGGGTGGCGGCCCAGCACGACCGGATGACCCGGCGTTTCGTGCAGCGCCGCGTCGAACCCCATCGCGGCAAGCTGGTCCCGCACCCACGCCGCCGCCCGGCCGCAATCGGCGGCGTGCGCCGGCTGCGCGCTGACGCTCGGGATGCGCAGGAAGTCGAACCACCGCTCCCGCGCGGCGTCCAGGGTGGATTCGATGTGGTCGAGCACGGCTTGGGTTTGCATGGGCGCCAGTTTGGCGGGGAGCGGGGCGCAACGCTAGGGGTGGACGCCTGCGCTCACCCACGCAGGTTGCGGACGGGAACCTCTTCAAGCCGGAGCTGCACGACCGTTCCGCCCGTCCAGGAATTGGCGCCGGGATCGACGCCGGGCATCGGGATGTCGCCGCGGTCCTGCCGCCGCTCCGCAAACGAGACCCCGAACCTCTTGTCCCGGTCGTCGAGCATGGACTGGTTGACCTGCCCGTCCCGCGTGAAGCCCATCATGAGCTGCGGAATGCCCATCGGGAAATTGAGGTCGCGGTCGATCTGCCAGGTGTGCCAGGTTTTCCCATAGGTCGTGACGAGGTCGGTCATGAAGGCGTGCTCAGCCAGTTCCGGGACGCCCGGGGCGATCAGCTCGCCCGACTTCACCTCGTAATGGTGGCTGTGCCACAGTTTCTTCTCGTCATCCGGCAAGGTCTTGAACAGCCGTTCGCTCACGATGTACTCAATGCCGATCAGCTTCGCGTTGGCGAGGTTCGAATCGTAGATCACGCACTGGTGGAAGTCCTCGGTCAGATGCGTGCAGAAGTGGTTGGCCTCGACCTGCCGCCCCATGTCGTCGGCGTAGAAATGGAAGCCGTTGAGGTACTCGCTCATCGCGTCGATCGGCCGCTTGGACTGCACGGCATCCGCGGCCGTGTCGAGCATGTGGCTCCGCGCCGAGAGCGGGCTGCCGGGAACGGCAGTGTTCGGCTGGTCCTGGGCTGCGGCTTTCCGTCCCAAGATCGCCGCGACCGGGGCGGCGACCGCGCTCGCCGCAAGGGAGCGGCTGAAGCAGCGGCGGCACGTCATGTTGTGGAGCAAACCCATTCCAAGCCTCCGGCATGGCGACGCTGGCCTGCTGTCAAAAGCAGGCCAGCTCACAAGAAGCTGCGCGTCAACCCGGCTAAGCCGCCTTCATCGCTGCCCAAATCCGCTGCGGCGTCGCCGGCATGTCGATGTGGCGCACGCCCGTCTCCGCCAGCGCGTCCACCAGCGCGTTCATCACCGCCGGCAGCGCGCCGGCGCACCCGGCTTCCCCGCAGCCCTTCACGCCCAGCACGTTGGTGCGGGCCGGGACCGGGTGGCTTTGGAACGCGAACCGCGGCGCGTCCGCGGCGTGGGGCAGGGCATAGTCCATGAAGGAGCCGGTCATCAATTGCCCGTCCTCGTCGTACGCCGTCGCTTCCATCAGTGCCTGGCCGATGCCCTGCACGATGCCGCCATGCGCTTGGCCCTCCACCAGCATCGGGTTGATCAGCACGCCGAAGTCGTTGACCATGTTGTAGCGCACCACCGCGGCAACGCCGGTTTCCGGATCGACCTCGACCTCCGCCACGTGGCAGCCGTTCGGGAAGGCGGACGGCGCGGCCTCGTGGATGTGCCGCACGTCCAGGGTCTTGGGCACGCCGGGCGGCACGGCCATGCCGGCGCGCAGCCGCTCCGCAAGCTCAAGGATGCCCACGCCCCGGTCGGTGCCGGCGACGATGAAGCGTCCGCGCTCGAACTCGATGTCGGCCTCCGCGGCTTCCAGCGTATGCGCGGCGATGCGGCAGCCCTGCTCGATGCAGATTGCGCTGGCCTCCACGATGGCGGCGCCGCTCGCCATCATGCTTTTTGACCCGCCAGTGCCGCCGCCGGCGATCAGCGCGTCGCTGTCGCCTTGCAGCAGCCGCACCCGGTCGAACGGGATGCCCAGCCGGTCGCACAGCACCTGGGCGAAGGGCGACGCATGCCCCTGGCCGTAGTCCAACGTGCCGGTGATGATCGTCACCGTGCCGTCCGGCTCGAAGCGGATGCCGCCCATCTCCTGCATCGGCGGCGCGGTCACTTCCAAGTACTGGCCGACGCCGCGCCCGCGCAGCTTGCCCTGGCGGCGGCTTTCCGCGCGCCGGGCGGCGAAGCCGTCCCAGTCGGCCATCGCCAGAGCCTCTTCCAGGATCGCCGGGAAGTCGCCGCTGTCGTAGGCCATGCCGGACGGCGCGTGGTACGGCATCTGCTCCGGCCGGATGTGGTTGCGGCGGCGCAGCTCCACCCGGTCGATGGCCATCTCGGCAGCGGCGGCGTCCACCAGCCGCTCCATGTAGTAGTTGCCCTCCGGCCGCCCGGCACCGCGATACGGCCCGACCGGCGTGGTGTTGGTGAACACGCAACGCGCCGACGCCTCGATCAGCGGCGTCGCATACACGCCCACCATGTTCTTCATGGTGTTCACCGTCGGTGGGATGGTCGTCGCGTTGCTGAGATAGGCGCCGAGGTTGCCGTGGCCCTCGACGCGGATCGCCAGGAAATGCCCCTCCGCATCGAGTGCCAGCGCCGCATCCACCTCGTGGTCGCGCCCGTGGCTGTCCGACAGGAAGCTGTCGGAGCGTTCATCCGTCCACTTCACCGGGCGGCCCAGCGCGCGGGCGGCGTGCAGCAGGCAGGGATACTCGGGATACACTGACGCCTTCATGCCGAACGACCCGCCGACGTTGCCGGTCAGCACGCGCAGGCTGTCCACCGGCACCCCCAGCACGTCCTTGAGCGACTCGCGCAGCCCGAACACGCCCTGGCAACCCACCCGCAGGGTGAAGCGCCCCGTCGCCAGGTCGTAATCGGCGAGGGCGGACCTCGGCTCCAGCGCGCTGACCACGATGCGGCTGTTGCTGATCCGCAGGCGCGTGACGTGGGCCGCGCGGGCAAAGGCGGCAGCCACGGCGGCGCTGTCCCCATGATGATAATCCATCGCCAGGTTTCCCGGCGCCTCGTCGTGCAGCACGGGCGCGCCAGGCTCGGCCGCGGCGCGGGCGGTGGTCACGGCAGGCAGGGGGTCGATGTCCAGCAGCACCGCCTCCGCGGCGTCCCGCGCCTGCTTGGCCGTTTCCGCCACCACGAACGC
>CAXSEX010000251.1:0-7079 GCA_964236415.1 uncultured Acetobacteraceae bacterium
GCATCGCCGGAATTCAGCACGATGGCGAGGCCGCCAGCCCATGCCGGGCCGGCCAACGGCGCCAAGAACGCCAGGGGCAAGATGAATGCCAGAAGCAGCCGCATTGAAAACTCCATGCCCACGCCGCCGGGCGCCGACGTGGGGCGCAGGCTAACATGGCTGGCCGCTCCGGGGCACAACTTCCGCGCCGGGCTGGGCCGCCAGCCGCGCCGGGATGAATTGCTGTAAGAACATCCGAACCGATGCAGGATTTGTTTTTATATAAAATCTGCGCTCATTTTTGATCACAACCGCTTGATCGTGGGAACGGTGCGAACGACTTGCCAACGCTCCATTAATTCGCGAGGTTGCAGGAATGTCGGATGCAAGTGGCAACCAGTCGAGAGTACTTGTCGTCGAGGATGAATTCCTTGTCCGCCTGACCCTGGTTGAGGCGCTCAGCGACGAGGGGTTCCAGGTGCTTGAGGCCGAAACCGGCGACGACGCGCTGCCCATCCTGCAAAGCCACCAGGGAATCAGCCTGCTGCTGACCGACATCCAGTTGCCCGGGACGATCAACGGTCACGCCTTGGCATTGAAGGCCCGTGAGAGCCAGCCCGACCTGCCCATCATCTTCATGACGGGCGGCCCGGATGACGAATCGGGCGGCTCGGCGCGGGACGTGTTCATCAGCAAGCCCTATACGCTGGCGAACATCTGCAACGCGGCGAAGCGCCTGACCGCCGCAGCCACGGTCGCGGAATAGTCCGCAGCCGCGGCGGCGCAGCAGCATCCGGAACCGCGGCGGGCGCAGCCTTTCTCTCCACATCCCGCCCAAACCACATTTTGGTACCGCTCTTGCTTATCCCGATGCGAACCTCTCGGGAACCATTATGAGCGCCACGCTTCGACCGCCCGCCGCCGTGCCCGTCGCCAGCACCCGTTGGGTGCAGCTGATCCTGGGCCTGGTCTGCATGATGGCGATTTCCAGCCCGCAATACGTTTGGACCTTGTTCACCAAGCCGCTCGGCGCCGCGCTGGGCGCCACGGCAGCCGGCGTGCAGGTCACGTTCAGCATCCTCATCGTCCTGCAAACCTTCTTCAGCCCGTTCCAGGGCTGGCTTGTTGAAAAGTTCGGCCCACGTTGGCTGATCGCCGCCGGGGCCGGGTTGACCGGGCTGAGCTGGGTCCTTGCAGCCTCCGCCACGTCGCTGGCCGGACTTTACCTGACCTACGGGCTGCTGGGCGGCCTGGGCACCGGGATCGTCTATATCGGCGTCGTCGGGCAGATGGTGGGCTGGTTCCCGGACCGGCGCGGCTTCGCGGCCGGCATGGTTGCGGCCGGTTACGGCATGGGCGCCATCGTGACCACCTTCCCCATCGCCGACAGCCTGGCTGCGGACGGCTACGGGGCGACGCTGCTCAAGTTCGGCCTGATCTTCGGCGCGGTCGGGGTGCTGGCCGCCCTTGGCCTCCGCGCGCCGCCAGCCGCCGCGGTGCCGGCACGGCTGGCGGGCGGGGCCGCGGATGCGGACACCGCGTCCATGCTGCGCAACCCGGTCTTCTGGCTGATGTTCGCGATGATGTCGATGATGTCCACGTCCGGCCTGATGGTGACATCGCAGATCGGCGCGTTCTCCGGGGATTTCGGCATCGCCAAGCTGGCCGTGTGGGGCTTCGCCGCCCTGCCGCTCGCGCTGACGATCGACCGCTTCTGCAACGGCCTGACCCGGCCGTTCTTCGGCTGGGTGTCCGACCGCATCGGGCGGGAGAACACCATGGCGCTCGCCTTCGGGCTGGAAGGCCTGGCGATGGCCGCCTGGCTGGCCTCGGCCGGCAACCCGCTGCTGTTCGTGCTGATGTCCGGCGTCGTGTTCTTCGGCTGGGGCGAGATCTTCTCGCTGTTCCCCGCGACGCTCACCGACACGTTCGGGGCCACGCACGCCACCAAGAACTACGGCTGCCTATACATCGCCCAGGGCATCGGCGCGATCCTCGGCGGCCCGGTGGCGTCGCTGCTGCACGACGCCACCGGCAGTTGGTCCCCGGTGTTCAGCGTGGCCATCGGCGCCGACCTGCTCACGGCCGTGCTGGCGCTGGCGCTGCTGAAGCCGATGCGCGCCGCATACCTCGCCCGAACTGCGCGCGTCTAGCCGGGTCAGCCCAGACGGGCCGTTGGGAAAGGCACGGCCTGCTCCAGCACCCGGGCGGCACGCAGCGCCAGGTCGTCCCGATACAGCGGCGCCGCCACCTGCACGCTGCGCGGCAGCCCGGCGGCGCCCAGCCCGAGCGGCACGGTGATCGCCGGCTGCCGGGTCAGGTTGAACAGCGCAGTCCACGGCGCCCAATCCCGCATCAGCGCCCGCGACGGCTCCGCCGTGGGCGCGTCGGCCAGCATGGGTGGACCCGGCACCGTGGGGCACAGAACCAGGTCGAACCGGCGGTGGAACAGCGCCATCCGGTGCGCCGCCTCCACCCGCAGCGCCTCGATTTGCAGCATCGCCGCGGCGGGTAGCCCCGCTTGCTCCGCCGACCTCCTCCATGCCGGCGTCGAGCAGGCCGCGCTTGCCGGGCGGCAGGGCCTCGACTAGGGCCGCCAGCGCCACGCCCCAGACCCGGCCGAACGCGGCGGCGGCGTCCGGCAGGCCCGGGTCCTCGTCCTCGATTGCGGCGCCCGCGTCGACCAGGACTGCGGCGGCCTGCTCCACGGCGGCGATGCCCTCGGCGTCCACCGGCGCCTCGAACCCCGGACGCCGCAGGACCGAGATGCGCAGGCCCGCCACGCCGCCTTCGATGCCGTTCCGCCAATCCCGGGGATCGTCCGGCAGGCTGTAGGGATCGCGCGCATCGAAGCGCGCAAGCGCGGACAGCATCAGCGCCGCGTCCCGCACGGTCCGAGTGATCGGCCCGGCCACGGCCACAGCACCAAAGGCGCCGATCGGCCATTGCGGCACGCGCCCGAACGTCGGCTTCAACCCGACCATGCCGCACCAGGCCGCCGGGATGCGGATGCTGCCGCCCGCATCCGTGCCCAGGTGCAGCGGCCCGAACCCGGCCGCCGCCGCAGCCGCCGCGCCCGACGACGACCCGCCCGGCGTGCGCGACAGGTCGAACGGGTTGCGGGTGATGCCGTGCAGCGGGCAGTCGCCCGGCGTCTTCCAGCCGAACTCCGTCGTCGTGGTCTTGCCCACGATCACCGCGCCGGCCGCCTTCAACCCCAGCACGGCGGGCGCATCGTCCGGCACCAGGTCGGGCGATGTGGTGCGGCTGCCCCGGCGCGTCGGGAAGCCTGCGAGGTCCACCAAATCCTTCACCGTGCAGGGCACGCCGTCGAGTGGTCCCAACGGCCGGCCAGCGCGCCAACGCTGCGCGCTGTCGCCGGCCGCTTGCAGGGCGCCCGGGTTCATGACGGCAAAGGCGTTCACCGCCGGGTTGTGCCGGGCCACCCGCTCGATCACCGCCTGCAATACCTCGACCGGGCTGAGTTGGCCGCGGGCGTAAAGGGCGAGCAGCGCCTCCGCTGACATCAGGGCGGGGTCGGTCACGGTGCCGGTCATGCCTGGGCCACCGCGGCGGACCAGGGGGAGAGCGCGTCGCTGATCCCGGTCCGCTGGCCGTCCCGGTCCTGAATGAGGTTGGGACAGGCGAAGTTGACCGGCAGGACCGCGTGCTCCATCACCTCGACCGGGCCATCTGCCCGCAGCGCCGCCAGCACGTCCTCCGGCAGCCGCCCGTCGGCGTGGACGGTGCGCGCGTCCGACACGTCGATGCGCGGATGCTGCGCCGCGGCCTCCGGGTCCATGCCGAAGCCATCGACGAACGCCAGCATCTGCACCACGGCCGCGAGGATGCGCCGCCCGCCGGACGCGCCCGCCGCCAGCACCGGGCGGTTTCCGTCGCGCAGGATGGCCGGGCACATGTTGGTCAGCGGGCGCTTGCCGGGGCCAACCGAGTTCGCCTGGCCGGGCCGCGGGTCGAACCACATCACCCCGTTGTTCATCAGCACGCCGGAGCCGGGCAGCACCACCCGGCTGCCCATGGACGACAGCAGCGTGGTCGTCATCGCCACCATGGTGCCCGCCTCGTCGCACACCGTCAGGTGGGTGGTGCAGCTTTCGACCGCCTTCGGCTCGGCGTCGCCGAGGCCGGCGAGGCGCTCGGCGTAGGCGGCCTTCATGGCCCGGGCCAGGGCCGCGAACCATGCGGCGTCCGGCGCGCTGCCCGAGGGCGGGGCCATGCCCTCCAGCACCCGCGCCAAGGTCGGCGCGGCGGTCAGCCCGCCGGCAAGCTGCAAGGTCCGGCCTTGCCACGGCGCGTCTTGGCAGGGCAGCACCTCCGCCTCGCACCGGCGCAGGTCGTCGCCGTCCAGCACGCCGCCCATCGCGGCCACGTCGGCGGCGATGCCCGCGGCCACGTCGCCCTCGTAGAAGTCGCGCAGGCCGGCATGGGCCAGCCGCTCCAGCGTGTCCGGGAGGCGGCCCAGCCGGAACGCGCCGGGGTTGCCCTGGTAGGGCGGCACCGGCGGCAGGCCGCCGGGCAGGTAGATGCGCGCGCTCTCGGGATACAGCCGCAGCACCGCGGCGGCGTTGGCAACCTTGAGCGTGGTGAACCAGTCCTGCGGCAGCCCGCGCCGCGCCAGCGCGACCGCCGGCGCCATCAGCTCCCGCAGCGGCAAGGTCCCGAACCGGCCATGCAGCAGGGCGTAGCCCGCCACGGCGGACGGCACGGCAAAGGACAGCGGGCCGTGGATGTTGGCATCGCCCTCCACCTCGGGCCAGGCGAACAGGTCCGCCGCGGTGCGTCCGGTCAGCTTGAACCGTGCCGGATCGAGCCGCGCCGGCGCGCGCGGGCCGAAGTCCACGACCTCCGCCCTCGGCTGCCCGGCGCGGTGCACCAGCGCGAAGCCGATGCCGCCCAGGCCGCTGTTCCACGGCTCGGCCGCCGCCAGCGCCAGCGCCGTCGCCACCGCGGCATCCACCGCGTTGCCGCCGGCGTCCAGCACCGAGACCCCGGCCAGCGCCGCGTCCCGCGACTGCGACACCACCATGCCGCGCCGCCCGGTCGCTGCCGGCTTCTGCACGGTCCAGTGCTGGGTCAAATGCGGCGGGGGCAGATAGGCCATCGGGTTCTCCGTGCTCGGCGCCACCCTACCCCCAACCCGGCCGGCACGGCCAGCGGCCCGGCTGACACAGACCCGGCTGACACAGAATTGTCGCTGGACGCCCACGCCCCGCCGGTGTCAGCCGACGACGTTCCCATCGGGAGAATCGGCCCCATGACCAGCCGTCCGCGCGTCAGCTTCGTCGTGCCCGCCTTCAACGAGGAGCGCCTGCTGCCCGCCTGCCTGGCCGCGATCCAGGCCGAGGTCGCGCGCAGCGGCTGCGATGCCGAAATCTTGGTGGTGGACAACGCCAGCACAGATGGCACCCGCCGCGTCGCCGCCGCGGTGCCGGGGGTGGTCGTGGTGGACCAGCCGCTCAAGGGCCTCGTGCAGGCGCGCAGCGCCGGGTTCGCGGCGGCGGCGGGCGGGCTGGTCGCCAACATCGACGCGGACACGCTGGTGCCGGCGGGCTGGCTCGACCGCGTGCTGGCGGAGTTCGCCCGCAGCCCGCGGCTGGTGGTGCTCAGCGGCCCCTACGATTATTACGACGTGCCGGTCCACATCCGCGCGGCGGCCCGCGTGTTCTACGCCGTGGGCTTCGCCACCTACGTCTTCAACAAGCGCGTGCTCGGCTGCGGCTCCATGGTGCAGGGCGGCAACTTCGTGCTGCGGCGGGACGCGCTGGCCGGCATCGGCGGCTACAGCGACCGCTTCACCTTCTACGGCGAGGACACCGACATCGCGAGCCGCATGAGCCGCATCGGGGACGTGAGGTTCACCTACGCGCTCACGGCGAAATCGTCCGGGCGGCGGCTCCGCGGGGACGGCCTGTTCATGACCGGGGTGCGCTACAGCGCGAACTACCTTTGGGCAACCTACTTCGGCAAGCCGTTCACCACCGCCTGGAACGACTACCGCTGACTGCGCGCCGCGGGTCGGCAGTTGGCAAGGCACGGCCCGCCGTGCGATCCATGCGGCCATGATCGGGATAGATTGGGGCACCACCAGCTTCCGCGCCTACCGGCTGCGCGGCCGGGCCGTGCTGGACCGGGTGGCGCTGCCGCTCGGCATCCTCAGCGTTGCCGCGGGCGGGTTCCCGCGGGCGCTGGAGGACGCCGTGGCGCCCTGGCTCGCCGACGGGGAGCGGCGCATCCTGATGTCCGGCATGGTCGGCAGCCGCCAGGGCTGGGTCGAGGCGCCCTACCTGCCCTGCCCCGCCGCGACCGCCGACCTGGCCCGGGCGCTGCTGCCCGTCCCGTTCGGCCCGGCGGAGGCGCTGCTGGTGCCCGGCCTGTCCGCCGCCGACCCGGCCGGCGTGCCCGAGGTCATGCGCGGAGAGGAGGTGCAGATCCTCGGCGCGCTCGGCACGGCCCCGGGGAACGCGCCAGGAAACAAGACAATTTGCCTGCCGGGCAGCCATTCGAAATGGGCACGGGTCGCGGATGGCCGGGTCGAGGGGTTTAGCACCCACATGACCGGAGAAGCGTTCGCAGCACTCCGCGGCCACACCATCCTGGGCCGCCTGATGCAGGCCGACGCGCCACCCGATCCGGAGGCGTTCCGCCAGGGCCTGCTGCGCTCGGCCGATCCGGGCGGACTGCTGCACCACCTGTTCGGCGTCCGCACCCTGGGCCTGTTCGGCCAGTTGCCGGAAGCCGCGGCGGCGTCATACCTTTCGGGCCTGCTGATCGGGCATGAGGTCCGGGCGGCGACACCCGCGTCGCCCGTCCTGCTGATCGGCGCCGCCGCGTTGTGCGAGTTGTACGGCCAGGCGATCACCCTATGCGGCGGCAGCGCGACGCCCGCGGAGGCCGATGCGGCGGCGCAGGGCCTCGCGCTGATTGGAGAACAGGCCGAATGGACATCCCCAGCCTCCTGACCGCCTGCCCCCTGGTCGCCATCCTGCGCGGCATCCGGCCCGACGAGGCCGACGCCATCGGCGACGCGCTGGTGGAGGCTGGGCTGCGCATCATCGAGGTGCCGCTGAACTCGCCCGACC
>CAXSEX010000252.1:0-7048 GCA_964236415.1 uncultured Acetobacteraceae bacterium
CAGGCGAGCTACGCCGCCCAAGGGATCGCATTGGCGACGGAGGCGCAGTTCTGGGAACGCTGCCTCAAGCGCGTGGACGTGTCGGGCGTCGATGCCGCCTGGGTCGCCGGCCTCGACGCGCCGCGGCGCTTCTCCGACCTGCTGAGCCGGACGGGCGACATCGTCATCAGCCTGGCGCTCCTGGCATTCACCCTGCCGCTCATGCTGCTCGTGGCCTTGGCTGTGCGCCTGAGCGGCCCCGGCCCGGTGCTTTACCGGCAGGAGCGGGTGGGCCTTGGCGGGCACCCGTTCACCCTGCTGAAGTTCCGCAGCATGCGCGTCGATGCCGAGGCGCGCGGCCCGGCCTGGGCCACGCAGCGCGATCCCCGGGTCACCGGCGTCGGCACTCTCCTGCGGCGCACCCGGATCGACGAGCTGCCGCAGCTGCTCAACGTCTTGCAGGGCACCATGGGCTTCATCGGCCCGCGGCCCGAGCGCCCGCACTTCGTCGAGCAGCTCACGGAGGCCATTCCGCACTACCGGGAGCGCGCGCGGGTCAAGCCGGGCCTCACGGGCTGGGCGCAGGTGAACTTCCCCTATGGCGCCTCGGTCGAGGATGCCTGGGTCAAGCTGTCCTATGACCTTTATTACGTGAAGCACCGCGGCGTGCTGCTCGACCTCGCCATCCTGTTCTCCACGGTGCGGGTGATCCTGTTCCAGGAAGGCTCGCGCTGATGCGCCGAGGCCGGCCTCCGGCATTTGGGCGCTGAGAACCGATGCTGATGACGCACATCCTTTACGGCGCCTGTGCTGCGGCCTACCTCGCGCTCCCGGCGTTCATCGCGGCGCGGTCGCGGCATCGGACGGGCTTGCTGCTGATCGCGTGCTGCCTGGGGACGGCGGCCTGGGCGGCGGCCCGCGCCGTGCCGTCGCCGGAGGGCTGGCACGCGCTGCCCGACGCGCTCGATCACCTGCGGGCGCTTTCCTGGTACGGCTTCGTCCTGCACCTGTACAACCGGTTCGTGCCGTCCGACCGGACCGGGCACGCCTTTGCGGCGGCGGGCGCGGTTGCGGTTCTCGCCGCGGCGGCGGCAGTGGCGATGGAGGGCCGCTACGGCGTGCCGCGGCCGTCGATCCTGTCGCTCGGCATCACCGTCCGCCTTGGAGTCGCGGTGTGCGAGCTGCTGCTGATCGAGAACGTGTATCTCAACTTGCCGGACCATACCCGGTGGCACGTGGCGCTGCCCTGCGTCCTGCTGGGCGGCCTCGCGTGCTTCGACATGGTGCTCTGCGCCGACCTGGTGCTGTTCCAGCAGGCGTCGGTGTCGCTGGCCGGCGCCCACGCCATCGCCGTCCTCATCGTGGCGCCGCCCTTGGTGGCGGCTGCGGCGCGGGACCGGCGCTGGCGCGCGAGCCTGCAGCTGTCCCGCACCGCGGTGTTCCACAGCGCCACGCTGATCCTGAGCGGCGCGGTGCTGCTGGCGCTGGCGGCCGCGGGCGAGGCGTTCCGGCAGTTCGGCGCCGGCTGGGCCTGGATGGCCGAGGCCAGCATGGCGTTCGCGGCGTTGATCGGCATCGGCCTGCTGCTCACCTCCGGCTCCGCCCGCTCCCGCCTGCGCCGCACGGTGGTCGAGCACTTCTTCGCCCGCCGCTACGACTACCGCCAGCAATGGCTCGACTGCATCGACACGTTGTCAGCCACGAAGTCGCAGGGGCGGGCGGCGCTGCACGCCAGGGTGATCCGCGCCCTGGCAGACGTGGTCGACAGCCCCCATGGCGCGCTGTTCCTGCGCGACGGCTGCGCGGAAGCGTTCCAATGGTCGGGGTCGTGGAACATGCCGGCCTCCAGCCCGGTGCCGCCGGACCACCCCGTGGTGGCCGCCATGCGCGGCGGCCAATGGATTGCCGTTTTGGATGGCGAAAGCGGGCCGCCGCTGGACCAGCTCGGCCGGCTGTGGCTGGCGATCCCGCTGATGGACGGCGACCAGCAGATCGGCTTGGTGCTGGCCGGGCCGCCGCGGGCGCCGTTCGAGCTTGACCAGGAGGTGTTCGACCTGCTGCGCATCGTGGGCCGCGAAGCCGCCGGCTTCGTCGCGGAACAGCGCGCCACCCGCGTCCTCCTGCAAACCCGGCAGCTGCACGACTACGGCAAGCGGTTCGCCTTTGTCGCGCACGACATCAAGAACGTGTCGAGCCAGCTGTCCCTGCTGCTGTCCAACGCCGAGCGCCACATCGCCAACCCGGAGTTCCAGCGCGACATGCTGGAAACGGTCGGCGCGTCCGTGCAGAAGATCGCCGCCCTGCTGCGCCGGCTGGACGCGCCGGCCGCCGACCGGGCGCCTGCGGCGCTCGCGCCCGTGCCGCGGCTGGAGGCGCTGCTCGCCAGGGACCGCCGGGTGCGCCGCACGGCGCTGACGCTTGAGCACGATGGATCGACGGCAACCGTGGCGATCGGTCCCGACGCCTTCGACACCGCCGTCACCCACCTGCTGAACAACGCGATCGAGGCGTCGAGGCTGCCCGTGCTGATCCGCGTGCGGCACGAGGCGCAGCAGGTCGTCATCGACATCATCGACAAGGGGTGCGGCATGACCTCCGAGTTCATCCGGGACCAGCTGTTCCAACCCTTCGGCACCTCCAAGCGCCAAGGCTCCGGCATCGGCGCCTTCCAGGCGCGGGAGCTGCTGCGGGAAGGCGGCGGCGACGTGCAGGCCATCAGCGCGCCCGGCGCCGGCACGACCATGCGCCTGGTGCTGCCGCGCGCCGACACGCCGGGCCACGCGGCGCCGGGTGGCCAGGGGATTGCCAGCGGAGCGCCTGCGGAATGGGCGGAGGCCCGCGGCTCCGCGCTGCTCGCGGAGGCCGGGCGGTGAACGCGCCGGTGCCGAGGCTGCTGCCAAAGCTGCTCATCGTCGAGGACGATGTCGGCCTGTGCAGCCAGTACCGCTGGGCCTTCCCGTCCTGCGAGGTGGTGTTCGCCCACACCCGGCTCCAGGCGCTGGCAGCCGCGCAAAAGGAGCGCCCGGCGGTCGCCATCATGGACCTCGGCCTGCCGCCCGACCCGGACGGCGTGAGCGAGGGGTTCGCCACCCTGGACAGCCTGGCGCGGCAGGCGCCCAACACCAAGGTGATCGTCGCCACCAGCCACGGCGACCGGGCGCACGCGCTGCGGGCGGTCGCCGCCGGGGCCTACGACTTCTGCGAGAAGCCGGTCGATATCGGCATGCTCGGCACCATCGTGGCCCGCAGCCTGCGCCTGCGCACGCTGGAGGACGAGAACCGGCGCCTGTCGGAGCCGTCGCACTCGCCGGTCAAGCACATCGTCACCGCCGACCCCGGCATGCTCAAGCTGTGCCGCGACATCGAGAAGCTGGCGGCGGCCAACGTGTCCGCCCTGCTGCTCGGCGAAAGCGGCACCGGCAAGGAGGCGCTGGCCCGGGCGCTGCACGACCTCGGCCCGCGGGCGCGGCAGCCCTTCGTCGCGATCAACTGCGGCGCGATCCCCGAGGCGCTGCTGGAAAGCGAGCTGTTCGGCCACGAGCGCGGCGCCTTCACCGGCGCCGTGAAGCAGACGCTCGGCAGGATCGAGTTGGCGAACAAGGGCACCCTGTTCCTGGACGAGATCGGCGACCTGCCGCACACGCTGCAAGTCAAACTGCTGCGCTTCCTGCAGGACCAGCGGGTGGAGCGCGTCGGCGGGCGGCAGCCGATCCAGGTGGACGTGCGCGTGGTTTCGGCGACAAACCAGGTCTTGCAGGACCAGGTGGACCAGGGCCGGTTCCGCGGCGACCTGTTCTACCGGCTGAACCCGGTGACGCTGCGCATCCCGCCCTTGCGCGACCGCGGCGGCGACGCGCTGCTGCTGGCCCGGCACTTCCTGGCCCGGTTCGCCCAGGAGTTCGCCCGCCCGGTGCGCGGCTTCGCCGAGGACGCGATGGCGGCGCTCGCCGCCCACCCCTGGCCCGGCAACATCCGGGAACTGGAGAACCGGGTGAAGCGCGCCGTCCTGATGAGCGAGGGGCGGCTGGTCTCCGCGGCCGACCTGGAGCTGGCGCCGGGCCAGGAGGACATGACCGCCTACGACCTGCGGACCGCCCGCGCGCGGGCCGAGCGCGACGTGGTGCAGCGCGCGCTGGCCCGCGGCGACGGGACGCTGGCGAACGCCGCGCGCCTGCTCGGCATCAGCCGCCCGACGCTCTACGCGCTCCTGGAAGCGCACGGCCTGTCGGCGGACGGCGCCGACGCGCCGGGCGCCGAGGATGCCGCGCCGCCCGACGCCCCTTCCCCGAACACAGGGTGGACCCGATGAGAAAGCTCCTGCTTCCTGTCCTCGCCGCGGCCGCCGTGGCCGGCACCGCCGGCGGGGGATGGTACATGCTCGGCCACACGGGCGACCCCATCCGGAACGCGCGCATCCTGCTGCAGAAAGGCGACCTGCGCGCCGCGCAGATCGAGCTGCGCAACGCGGTCAAGGCTGCCCCGCGCAACGCCGAGGCGCACCTGCGCTTGGCGCAGCTGCAGCTGCAGACCTCCGACCCGGTCGCGGCGGAAAAGGAGCTGAAGATCGCCTGCGAGCTGGACTGCGACCGCAAGCTGACCGTCCCGCTGCTGGCGCAGTCCTACCTGGCGCAGCAGCGGTTCGCGGATGTGCTGTCCGAGGTGACGGTGGCCCCGGACGCCGAGCCGGAGGAGGCCGCAAAGGTCCACGTCATGCGCGCCATGGCGCAGATCGGCATGAACAACGACGCCGACGCGCGGGCCAGCCTGATGGAGGCGGAACGGCTGGCGCCGGACAACCAGGACGCCGCGCTGACCCTGGCCCGGATCTTCGTCATCGAGAAGGACCTGTCGGGCGCCGAACGCCAGGTGGACCGCGTGTTGGCGCTCGACGGGAAGCGGGCGGACGCGCTGGTGCTGAAGGGGCAGCTCCTGGCCGCCAAGCGCGAGGTCGGCGCGCTCGATTACCTGGGGCGCGCGGTCGCCGCGGCGCCCTCCTCGCTCGGCATGCTGCTGGAGCGGGCCAACCAGTACCTCGTGGCGGGGGAGGACGTGAAGGCGCGGGCCGACGTCAACAAGGTGCTGGCGACCGAGCCGCAGAACGCCGGGGCGGTGTATCTCAACATGGTGCTGCTCGTGCGCGCCGGGCGCTACGCCGACGCGGACCTCGCCTTGGAGCAGCTTTCGGCGGTCATCCAGCGCTTCCCGCGCGGGCTGTATTTCCAGGCGATCATCAAGTCGAACCTCGGCCAAACCGAGCAGGCGGTGGACGCGGCGCTCCGCTACGCGGCGCAGGCGCCGACGGACTTCGACGGCGCGCGCCTGCTGGCCCGGGTTGAGCTGGGCGCACAGCGGCCGGAGCGCGCGGTGGCGGTGCTGGACAAGGCGATAGCTGCCGGGGCGAACACGGCGGAAACGCTGGACCTGCTGGGCCGGGCCTACGCGATCCAGGGCAAGCCGCAGCTCGCGTCCCGCACCTTCCAGGATGCGGCGTCGCTCGCGCCGGGCAGCCCCGAGATCCTGACGCGCCTGGCGTCCACCCGCATGCAGCTCGGCGACATGCCGGGCGCGACGGCGGCGCTGGAAAAGGCGCTGGACATCCAGCCGAGGCAGCCCGACGCCGGGGAGGCGCTGGTCGCCACGGCGCTGGGGGCGGGCGACGTGGAAAAGGCGCAGGCCGCCCTCGACCGCCTGCACCAGCAGAACGGCGAAACGGAGATGGTCGGCATCCTGGCCGGCATGGTCAAGCTGGCGCGCATGGACCTGGAGGGCGCGCGGGCGCAGTTCGCCGCGGTGGCGGACACGTTCCCGGCGTCCGAAACGGCCCGCGTGAACCTCGGCAAGGTGCTCGTCCTGCAAGGCCGCAAGCCGGAAGCGGAGGCGGTGCTGAGCGGGCTGCTGGCCAAGAACCCTGCCGACCTGGAGGCGCTGGCGCCGCTCGTGCAGTCCCTGGCGGGGGACAACAAGCTGCCGGAGGCCATCGCGGCCGTGCAGGCCGCGCGGACGGCGGCCCCGTCCCCGGCCCTGACCGCTGCCCTGATGGACCTGCATGTCAAGGCGAAGGAGCCACGCCAGGCGCTGGACGTGCTGCGCCAGGCGCTTGAAAACGGCCCGCCGCCGCCGGTGCTGCTCGCAGCGCAGGCGCGGGCGCAGGTTGCGGACGGCGACATGCAGGGCGCCAAGGCGTCCTACCGGCAGATCCTGGCGGGCACGCCGGGCGACCTGGAAACCCGGCGGGCGCTGGTCACGCTGGCGCTGAACACCAACGACCTGGACGGCGCGGAGGCGGCGCTGAGGGAGGGCCTCAAGCTGTCGCCGGGCAACCTCGGCATGATGAACACGATGATCTTCGCCGAGCAGCGCAGGGCGGGGATCGCCGGGGCGCTGGCGATGGCGGACGAGCTGCGGCGCGACCCGGCCAACCTGCCGGCCTCTGCGGTCATCAAGGGCGACACCTTCATGGGCGCCCGCCGCTACGGCGACGCCGCCCAGGCCTTCGCCGCCGAGCTGAAGGCAACCCCGTCCACGGCGCTGGCGCTGCGCACCGCGGGCGCGCTGGCGTCCGGCGGCGGCCAGGAGCAGGCCGCGCAGCAGCTGCAGGCGTGGCTCGCGCAGCATCCCGACGACGCCGACGCGACGCAGATGCTCGCGACCCTCGACATCACCGCCGGCCGCAAGGGGGACGCCGAGCAGCACCTGCAGGCCGTGCTGGGCAAGCGCCCGAACGACGCGATTGCGCTGAACAACCTCGCCTGGGTTTACCAGGCCAAGGGCGATGCCCGGGCGCGCGGCCTGGCGCAGCGCGCCCACCTGCTGGCGCCGTCCGGGGAAACGTCGGACACCCTGGGCTGGATCATGATCCAGGAGGGGGCGGCGGCGGACGCCTTGCCGCTCCTGAAGGACGCCGCGCGGCAGCGCCCCAACGACAGGACCGTCAAGTTCCACCTGGCCAGCGCCTTGAACGCCTTGGGCAAGCCGGAGGAGGCGGTGCAGGCCCTGGATGCCATCCTGGACGACCCCGCCGACTTCGACGACCGCGGCGCCGCCTGGTCCCTGCGGGACCGGATCAAGG
>CAXSEX010000253.1:0-7036 GCA_964236415.1 uncultured Acetobacteraceae bacterium
GCCGGTCGCAGGCGGTGATCGAGTTCAACCTCGACGGCACGATCCTGAGCGCCAACGGGCACTTCCTTTCCACGGTCGGCTACGCGCTGGACGAGGTGCAGGGACGGCACCACAGCATGTTCGTCAACCGCGACGACGCCCGTGGCGCGGAGTACCGGAATTTCTGGGCAAGCCTGCGGCGGGGCGAGCACCTGACGGCCGAGTTCAAGCGCGTCGGCAAGGATGGGCGCGAGGTCTGGCTGCAAGCCTCCTACAACCCCATCCTTGACCTGAACGGACGTCCTTTCAAGGTGGTCAAGTACGCCACCGACATCACCGCGCAAGTCCGGCAACGGGACAGCTTCAACCTGCTTTCGCTGGTCGCCAACGAGACCGACAACTCCGTGGTGATCACCGACCGGGAGCGGAAGATCATCTACGTGAACCGCGGGTTCGAGCGCCTGACCGGCTACACCCTCGACGAGGCGAGGGGCCGCGACCCGGGCAAGCTCCTCCAGGGGCCGCATACCGACAAGGACACCATCGGCCGCATCCGGGCGCGGCTGCACGCCGGGGAACCGTTTTACGAGGAGATCCTGAACTACGACAAGGCAAGGAAACCTTACTGGATCAGCCTCGCCATCAACCCTGTGCGCGGCGAGGACGGACGGATCGAGCGATTCATCTCCATCCAAGCCAACGTGACCGGAACCAAGCAGCGCTCACAGGATTTCGACACGAAGCTGGCCGCCATCGCAGCCTCCAATGCCATGGCGGAATGGACCTTGGCCGGCGAGCCGCTTGCGGGCAATGCGGTCGTCTCCGGCGACGGACCGTTTTCGGTCCCCTTGTCCGCCGTCCTGGACGAGTTCTCGATTGCCCACGTGGCACAGCAGGGCAGCCTGCGCCGGGAGATCGCATGGCGCGGGCCGGACGACCAAACCCTGTGGCTCGACGCGCTGTTCTCCGTGCTCACCGACCTGGAAGGGCGTCCCGCGCGCATCCTGATGTGCGGCGGCGACGTCACCCCGCGCCGCGCCGCGGTGGCTGCGTCCACCCGTGCAATGAGCGAGATGATGGCCAGGATCACCGGCATCGTGGAGTCCATCAGCGGCTTCGCGCGGCAAACCAACCTGCTGGCGCTCAACGCCGCCATCGAGGCCGCCCGTGCCCAGGAGGCTGGCCGCGGCTTCGCGCTGGTGTCGCAGGAGATCCGCAAGCTCGCCGTCGAGGCCGGCAAGTCGGTGGCGGAGATCAACGACCTCATCCAGGAAAGCCGGGCGCAGATCGAGGCCATGTCCGCCTCGTCCGGGGAGGCCCCGGCGATGCGGAAAGCTGCCTGAGGCGCGGGGGCGTCAAATGGAGCCGCATGAGCGGCATGGGAACGATACGGCCGGCGTCACGCAAGGGGCGCCGGATTGCGTTGAAGAACGGATTGAACAGGTTCAAGTTGCTCAAGCCGTGCAACGGGCCGCCCGGCTGGGTCGCGGCATAGAGGTTGACGGTCGAGAGGGCCAGCTTGTTGCTGGAGATGGCGTCCCGGCCGGGCGAGGACGGCCGCGCCGGTCATTTTGACCTCCCCCGAGCCGGGTAGCCCCTATTCCCTCGCCATCACCCGCGGCACCTCCGCCGCCAGCTCGCGCGCCAGGAACCCGATCGGGCCGATGCGCTGCGCCAGGCAGCGGCCGGCCTCGCCGTGCAGCCAAACGGCCCAGCACGCCGCCTGGGTCGGGGACGCGCCGCGGGCGAGCAGGCCGGCGAGGATGCCGGCCAGCACGTCGCCCGAGCCGCTGGTGGCCAGGCCCACGCCGCCGCCCGCGTACTCCCACGCCTTGCCCTCCGGACTGATCACCGTCGTGCGCGCGCCCTTCATGATGACCACCTGCTGCAGCATCGCCGCCGCCCGGCGCCCGGCGGCGGGCGGGTCGGCCTCCACCTCCGCACGCTCGATGTCCAGGATGGTCGCCATCTCGCCGGCGTGCGGCGTCAGCACGGCGCGGCCGGCATGGGGGCGCAAGGCGTCCCGCAGCGCCGCGTGGCCGCACAAGGCGCCAGCGTCCAGCACCAGGGCCGGGGTGCGCGCCGGGTCCAGCCGGCCCAGCACGGCCTCCACCAGCGCCATCGCCGACGCCCGGTCCATCATGCCGGGGCCGAGCAGCAGCGCATCTGTCCGTCCAGCCGCCTTTGCCAGGGCCTCCGCCGCGTCCGGGCCGAGGTCGCCGTCCTCCGTTTCCGGCAGGCCCATCACCAGGGCCTCGGGCAGCAGCAGCGCCAGGCCGAGCGCGGCGCTGCGCCCGGTGGCGACCTGAAGCTTGCCCGCGCCGGCGCGCAGCGCGGCCTCCGCGGACAGCAGGACGGCGCCGGGCACCGCGCGGTTGCCGCCGGCCACCAGCACCCGGCCGCGCTGGTCCTTGTCCTCGCCCGGCGCCGGCAGTGGCCACGCGCGCAGCAGGTCCGGGGTGATCGCGGCGCTCACCGCCCCACCTTCGTCATGCATGTCCTCATCGCGTGGCCACGGGACTGTCGGGGGCGTCCGTCACCTGCTCGCCTTCCCGCTCCACGGGGACCGTGTGGTTGTAGCGGAGGAGCTGCAGGCCCTCGCCGCCGGGCGCGTACTCGGTGACGCTGCAATTGGCCACGTCGCCTTCGCGGTCCACGGCGAGGATCCGCGCCTCGTCCATGTTTTCAAAAAGGTAGCGCAGGCACAGCACGACGACCTGGTGCGCGACGATCAGCACGCGCCGGTTCTCGTGGTGCAGGAACAGGGTGTCGAGAAGGCTGCGCAGCCGCAGGATCACGTCGCACCAGCTCTCGCCGCCGGGAGGGCGGTGGTAAAACTTGCCGAGCAGGGTGCGGAAGCGGGCCTGGTCGGGGAACTCGGTTTCGATGCCCATGCGGGTGAGCAGGTCGAGCACGCCGAACTCCTTTTCCCGCAGGCGCTCGTCGATGGCGAAGCGGGCGGGGGCGACGGGGGTGCCGCCCTCCGCATGGATGCGCGCCGCCGTGTCGCGGGCGCGGCGGTAGGGGGACACGAGCACCACTTCCGGCCGCTGGCCCTCGGGCAGGCCGGCGAACCAGCGGCCGAGCGCGTCGGCCTGGCGTTCGCCGCGCGGGCTGAGCGCCACGTCCACGTCGCGGACGTCGAGGTCGATGCGCGGGAGGCCCGCCGTCATCGCCGCGTCGCGGGCGACGTTGCCGGCGCTTTCTCCGTGCCGTACGATCCACAGGTGGCCGGGCCATCGCTGCTGCATTGGAGTTTTCCATTGCCCGAGGGGCGTCATCTGTTGCCCGAAAGGGGGTGCAACGGCCTAAGCGCGCGCGGGTTGCCCGGCGGATGCGGGGCGCCCGCCATCTCCGCGCTCCCCTGCCCGGCCGGACCGGCGGACGATGCCGGCAGGACACAGCGGCGTCCGGGCTTGGGGCAGCGCGGCGGGATCGGCTTTTGCCGGCGCGGCCGGGCATGTATAGAGGCCCGATGCCCGCCCCCCGCCCCTGCCCTGCGCGGCGCCGCCGCATGATGCATGCCTCCGGGCGCCGTTTCGGGCGCGGCCTGGCCCTGCTGGGGCTGGCCGCCGCCGGCATCCTGGCGGCGCCGGACGCGCAGGCGCAGTTCAGCGGGGTGCGCCGGGCACGGCCCACGGTGGCGCCGCAGCCCTTGACGCGCAACGACCCGGTGACGTTCACCGCGGACCGCGTGGAGTATGACCGCGACAACGCCATTGTCTCGGCGTCCGGCAACGTGGAAGCGTGGCAGAACGACAACGTGCTGCGGGCCGACAAGATCACGTTCGACCGCAACACCAACGTGGCCGCGGCCTCCGGCAACGTCGTGATGGTGCAGCCGGACGGGCAGGTGCTGTTCAGCGACTACGCGGAGCTGACGGAAGGGCTGCGCGACGGCGTGCTGAAGGGGATGCGGGCGATCCTGGCCGAGAACGGCAAGCTGGTGGCCAACGGGGCGCGGCGGACGGAAGGGGCGATCAACGAGGTGTCGCGCGTCGTGTACTCGACGTGCAACCTGTGCGAAGCCGACCCGAGCAAGCCGCCGCTGTGGCAGATCCGCGCCCGCTCTGGCGTGCAGGACAACCAGAACAAGAAGATCGAGTACCGCGACGCCGTGCTCGACATCTACGGGGTGCCGGTCGCGTACTTCCCGTATTTCTGGCACGCCGACCCTTCGGTGAAGCGCGAAAGCGGCTTCCTGGTGCCGGGGTTCGGGCAGGCGAGCCGGCTGGGCGCGTTCCTGACGCTGCCGTACTTCTGGGCCATCGACGACGTGTCGGACGCGACGATCACGCCGACGCTCAGCAGCCAGCAGTACGGCAACCTCGGCGTCCAGTACCGCCGCCGCTTCAACGACGGCACGCTGGACGTGGAGGGCAGCGTGGGGCGCGACCTCGGCAAGATCGAGGCCGACATCTTCGCCGCCGGGCGGTTCGCCTATGACGACACCTGGCGCTATGGCTTCGACATCGACCGGGCCACCACGTCGCAGTATCTCCGGGACTACCGTGTGAACAACCGGGCGGACGTGCTGACCAGCCGGGTGTTCATCGAGGGGTTCGGGACGGGGGCATACACCAAGCTCGACAGCATCGCCTACCAGGGGCTGGTGGACAGCATCCGGCAGAACCGGCTGCCCTACGTGCTGCCGCGGTACGAGTACAGCTTCTTCGGGGAGCCGGACGCGCTGGGCGGGCGGCTGCGGTTCGACACGCAGAACTTCAACGTGATCCGGCAGATCGGCACCAACACGCAGCGCGCGGCGGCGACGCTGGACTGGGAGCGCCCGTTCTCCGGGTCGTTCGGGGAGGTGTACGGGCTGACGCTGTGGGCGGCCACCGCGGCCTACAGCGCGACCAGCCTGGACCAGAACCCGAACTTCGCCCGGAACAGCAGCACGGAAACGGCGCGGGCGCAGCCGCAGGTGGCGCTCGACATGCGCTGGCCGTTCGTGCGCGACGGCTGGGGCACTCAGCTGATCGAGCCGCACGTGCAGCTCATCGCCGGCCCCAACACCGGGGGCGGGCGCAACCAGAGCATCCCGAACGAGGACAGCCTGGACTTCGAGTTCACCGACCAGAACCTGTTCAGCCTGAACCGCTTCCCCGGCATCGACCGGCTGGAGGGCGGCCTGCGGGCCAACGTGGCGCTGCACCTGAACTGGACGGTGGGGGCGGCGCAGGTGGACGGGCTGGTGGGGGAAAGCTTCCGCACCCGGCGGGACGACACGTTCCCCGTGGGATCGGGGCTGGAGCGCCGCGCATCGGACATCGTGACGCGCACCACGGTGTCGCCCGCGCCGTGGCTGGACCTCACGGGGCGGACGCGGATCGACAACCGCAACGGCAACATCCGCTTCGCCGACGCGATCGGCAGCGCGGGCGCGCCGCTGCTGCGGGTGTCGGGCGGCTACATCTACTCCGCGGTGAACCCGTATTTCCTGTATGACACGCCGACGATCCCGGCGAGCTACTTCCAGCATCGGAACGAGGCCACGGTGGCGGCGTCCACGGCGTTCGACAAGTACCGGGCGTCGGCCTACGTGCGACGCGACCTGGAATTGGCGAAGTTCAGCAGCGCCGGGGTGCGGGCGACCTACGAGGACGAGTGCTTCATCTTCGACGTGAGCTACAACCGGCGCTACACGCCGCTGAACGGCGACAACGGCGCGACTTCGGTGCTGTTCCAGATCACCTTCAAGACGGTCGGCCAGTTCGGCGTGAACCGCATATGATGCCAGGGAGGACTGTTTATGCCTCATCGAAACGCACTGCTCCTGCTCGCCGCGCTGGCCGCCGCCGGGGGGGCGGCGGCGCAGCCGCGGCGGCTCGCGGCACCGCCGGCGGCGCCCCCAGGGGCGGCTGCCGGCGACGCCATGCAGATCATCACCGTGGTGAACGGGGACGTGATCACCAACGACGACGCGGCCAACCGCGGCCGGCTGTTCGCGCTGAGCACCGGGCTGCCGGTCACGCCCGAGGTGCTGGCCCGGCTGCGCCCGCAGGTGCTGAAGCAGCTGGTCGACGAGCGGCTGCGGCTGCAGGAGGTGCAGCGCCGGAAGATCGGGGTGAGCGACCGGGAGATCGCCGAGGCCATCGGCGAGATCGAGCAGCGTAACGGCATGCCCAAGGGCGCGCTGAACGCCAGCCTGCACGGCCAGGGGGTCGCGCTGCGCACGCTGATCGACCAGGTGCGGGTGCAGCTCGGCTGGACGCGGGTGCTGCGGGAAGAGCTGGGCGCCAAGGCCGAGGTCACGGACGCGGACGTGGCCGAGCAGCTGCGCATCTTCAAGGACCAGGTCGGCAAGCCGGAGTTCCGGATATCCGAGATCTTCATCCCGATCGACGACCCCGCCAAGACGGCCGACGCCCGGCGCTTCGCCGACACAGTGATCGCGCAGCTCCGCGCCGGCGCCCCGTTCCCGGTGGTCGCCGCGCAGTTCAGCCAAAGCCAGACGGCGCTGCAAGGCGGCGACCTCGGCTGGGTGCGGCGCAACCAGCTCGACCCCGCCGTGGCGGCGGTGGCGCAGGAGATGCCGCCGGGCGCGGTCAGCAACCCCATCGACGTGCCGGGTGGCGTCAGCATCATCACCCTGCGCGCCAAGCGCGAGATCGGGCGCGACCAGGCGACGGTGATGAGCATCCGCCAGGTGTTCGTGCCCTTTGTCGGCGCGCTGAACCCGAATGCGCCGACCGAGCAGCAGAAGAAGGCGGTGGAGCAGGCGCAGGCCATCAGCCGCAGCGTCAAGACCTGCAAGGACATGGAGGAGGCGAACACGCGCGTCGGCACGGTGCGCCCGTCCGATCCGGGCGAGGTGCGGCTGGAAACGGTGTCGTCGGCGCCGCTGCGCAACCTACTGGCCGGGATGAAGGAGGGCGTCGCCAGCAAGCCGGTGGTGGCCAACGAGGGCGCTGCCGTGCTGATGGTGTGCTCGCGCGAGCAGAAGAACGCGGCGGCGCCCACCAAGGAGGAGGTGGGGCAGCAGCTGCTCCAGGAACGGGTGGAGCTGGCGTCGCGGCAATTGCAGCGGGATCTGCGGCGCCGGGCGATGCTG
>CAXSEX010000254.1:0-6724 GCA_964236415.1 uncultured Acetobacteraceae bacterium
GGCCCTCGATGGCCGCGAACTTCGGGGCCAGCTCGCCCGCGGCGATCACGTGCCGCACCCCGCCGCGCTCGAAGCGGTCGCGCAGGTCGTCCTCCGTCAGCATGGTGGTCGCCGGGATCACCACGGCGCCGAGCTTGGTGGCCGCCAGCATCGCCTCCCACAGCGGCTGCACGTTGCCGAGCAGCAGCAAGACGCGGTCGCCGCGCCGCACGCCGGACGCGCGGAGGTGGTTGGCGACCTGGTTCGACCGGGCCGACAGCCCCGCGAAGCTGATGCTGGCCTCCGGCGCGCCCGGTGCGACGAAGCGCAGCGCCGGCGCGTCGTTGCCGGCGGCCATGCGGTCGAAGTAATCCAGCGCCCAGTTGAACCGGTCGAGCGCCGGCCAGCGGAACGCCGCCCGCGCCGCCGCGATGTCCCGGCGATGCCGCAGCAGCAGGTCGCGGGCGGCGAGAAAGGCTTGCGCGGAGCTTTGGGCAGAGTCTGACATGCCGGACGTTCCCTTTTTCGAGACCATAGCCGATCGGCCCGGCATCGTCTCGCTTCAGCTTGTCGCCCCAGCTTGTTGCCGCGCCGCCGCCGCCGCTACGGTGCGGCATGGACGTGACCCCACCCCGCGCCGCCCCGCTTGACGCCAGCCCGCCCGGCAGCCGTGTCCTGTTCCTCGCGTTCCTGCAGGCTGGCGTCCTGGCGTTCGGAGGGGCGCTGCCGATGCTGCGCCGCACGGTCGTGGAGCGGCACCGCTGGCTGACCGCGGCCGAGTTCACCGAGCTGTTGGCGCTGTGCCAGTTCCTGCCGGGGCCGAACGCCGTGAACCTGACGGTCGCGGTCGGCGCGCGGTTCCGAGGCCTGCCTGGGGCGCTGGCGGCGGTGGCCGGGCTGCTGGCGGCGCCCATGGCCATCGTCATGGGGCTGGGCAGCGCCTATGCGCGCTACGGCACGCTGCCCACCGTGCAGCGGGCCTTTGCCGGGCTTGCGGCGGCGGCGTCCGGCCTGATCCTGGCGACGGCATGCAAGATCGCCTGGCCGCTGCGCAGCCGGCCCTTGGACGTGGCCATTGCAGGCGTGGCGTTCGCGGCGGTCGCGTTCGCCCGTCTGCCGCTGCTGCCGACCATGCTGGCCCTCGTGCCCATCGCCCTCGTTTTGCAACGACGTGGCGCAGCGTGAGCGGATTTGGGGGCGAAGTCGGTTCCTTGGCGCTTGGCTACGCGCAGATGTCGCTGCTGGCCGTGGGCGGGGTCAGCGCCGTGCTGCCGGAGATGCAGCGGCTGGTGGTGCAGCACGGCTGGATGGGGCGGTCGGAGTTCGCGGCGCTGTTCGCGCTGGCGCAGATGGCGCCCGGCCCGAACATGCTGGTCGCGACCGCGGTGGGCTGGCGGGTGGCGGGGCTGCCGGGGGCGCTGGCGGCGACGCTCGGCATGATCGGGCCGAGCAGCCTGCTCACCGGGCTGACCGCCGGCGCGTGGCACCGCTTCCGGGAGCGGCCATGGCGGCGGCGCATCCAGGCCGGGCTGGTGCCGGTGACGGTGGGGCTGATCATGGCGGGTGCTGGGCTGCTCGTGGCATCCACGGCCAGGGGCGTGCTTACCTCTGGCATCACGGTTGCCGTCGCCGCGGCGGTGCTGGCGACGCGGGTTCACCCGTTGGCGCTGCTCGCCGCCGGCGCTGCGGCGGGCATCCTGTTTGACGCGGGCTGAGCGGCGCTAAAAGTAGGGGCGGCTGCCTGACCCGCCCTGGATCAGGACCAGCGGACGGCGGGCCACGCGGGGCGTGCGGCTGAACGCGGCCCGGCGCATGCCCGGCTGCGGCTCGTCGGCGGCCTCGGCCACCTCGATGTCCGGGGTGGCACCGAGGCTTGCAACGACCCGCTCGCTCGCCGGGCGGGAGTCTGCGTCTGCGGAAGCGGGCACCGGAGACGGCGTGACGCCGGTGTTGGCGACCATGGTGCCGCGGTCCGGCCGGTCGTAGATGAAGCCGTATGTGGGGTAAACGCTGCCGTAGTCGTTGCCCTGGGCCAGGGCGACCCGCACGGCGGACCAATCGTTGTTGGGCGACACGTCGATCACGCTGATGTTCCGGCTGATGGCGCCGCGGCTCGACCAGTTCGCATGGTCGATCTGCACGTTGCGGCTGTCGATCACCCGCGACACGACGGCGACGTGGCCCAGGTTCATCCGGCCGGTGGCGCGGAAGTTCAGCACGGCGCCCACCTCGGGCCGGCTGCCGCGCTCGTAGGTCCCGGCCGCCTTGGCCCACCAGGTCACGGCGTTGCCGACCAGTGCGATCCCGGAGTGCTCGCGCGCAAAGGGCACGCACTGCAGCGTGCTGCCGCCCCAGGCACGGCGCGTGGCGGGATAGCGCGGGCCGCGGCTTCCGTAGGCCGCCGTGCCAGGGCGCATGAACTTGGCGGTGACCGCGTCCGCGTAGCTGAACCAATCCTGCGCCGCCTCGGCCGAACGGGTGCCTAGCGGGGCAGACAACGCCAAAACAATGCCCATGGCTGCCCATCGTCCGCAGGTCGGTGTCGCCATGTGCTGTGCCCTCACGCTCGCCAAAACTTGTTCGAATGTGAAGTTTGGTTAGCGGCAGCAGACGAAACCTGACAACCCGCCGTGGCGGACGGGGCTGTTGTTCGTAGAATTTTAGCAAAAGCAGGCTGTGGACGAGTGCCGTATAAAGGACTGATATCCTAACAACGATGCAGTGAAACCGAATAGCAACAGAATACGACGTTGCGTTGCGGATTAGATACAGCAGGCCTTATCAGCTACGACTCGCGTATCAGGATGATGTATTCCTGCAACTTCGCGATTGCAGGTTGTCTTGCACTGGCGGACGGTAACTATTTACATGTCGTAACCATGATCTCGACCAAGTGCCGGGGATCGGCCATGTGCGCCTGGACGCAGGCGCGGGCCGGCGCGCCGCCTTCGGGAAGCCAGGCGGACCAGACGGCGTTCATCGCTTCGCGGTCGCGGATGTCTTTGAGCCAGATCTGCGCCTGCAACAGCCGGGTCTTGTCGGTGCCGTGGGTTTCCAGGATGGCGTCGATCCCGGCCAGCACCTGCTCGGTCTGCCCGGTGATGTCCTGGCTTAGATCCGGCGCGGTCACGCCTTGGCAGTAAACGAAGCCGTGATACTCCACGGCCTTGGCCAGCACCTTGTTCGGCTCGGTGCGGATGATCTTGCTCATGCGGTGGCTCCTTGGTTGCGTCAGGCCGAAGTCGATAGGGACCGGGCGGGCTTGCGGCCCGAGTCGCCGTTTGGCGATTGTCAGGCTCAGCGCACGGTCGGGCTGAAGGTCGGCCCCGTGCCGGGATCAATCGCCGCAGCGCCGGCGCCCGGGCTGGTGGAGTTGCTCACGCAGGAGGACACCTGGTTGTCGAAGCCGAACCGCGTGCCCAATCCGCGGGACGTGATGCCCGAGTCATAGCTGTTGGCGAATGGCGTGTCCCGCTGGTCGCGCCGGGAAAGGTCAGCACGGTTCTGCGCTGCGTAAACCCGGTCCGCCTCGGCCCGGCACGCCGCCGCGGCTGCGGCGTCCGCCCGGGACCGCGGCGTGGGCGACTGGCATCCGGCCGCCAGCACCGGCAACAGGACGGCGGCGGCGAAGGCCAGCCTTCCATTCGGGCCAGTGGGGATGGGCGTCATGCGAGCACTCCTGTGGATGGGGGGCCGGACAGGCCGGCCAGCCTGGCGCGGAACCCGGTTTCATCGAAGCGCGCGTCGGACGTCAACTGCGCCGTCGCGGCGGCGCTCAGCAGGGCCGGGTGCAGGGCGGCGCCGGTGCGGCCGATGCGGAACAGGTCGGCCGTCCAGGTGGCCCGCGCCAACAGGTCCACCAGCGCCAGCAGCCGCAGGCACAGCGACAGGCCGTAGCTGGTCTGCATCCCCACCGTCCCGTCCACCGCGCCCGCCCAGCACCGCGCGTCCTCGTCCGACAGCACGAGGTCCGTCACGCTGCCGTCCGGACGGCGGAAGCGGAACAGCCGGGCGGTGCCCCAGGCAGCGTCCGCCGCCGCGTCCCGCGCCGCTTCCCAGGCCGCCGCCAGGTCGCGCCCGAGCACCGGGGGCAGCGCTTCGGGCGGCAGGTCCACGAAGTAGGCCACCGCGCCGTCCTGGGTGCGGCCGACCTTGATGGGGGCGGGAACATGCTGCATCACCCGACAGAGATGGACCCATGCGCGCGCCTGCGCCAGCCTGGCAAGAGCAGAACACCGGAGGAAACATGGCCGACCCCGCCGCGCTGACCGCGACAGATGCCGCCCGCGCCATCCAATCGGGCACCTTGGCGCCTGCGGCGCTCATGGAAGCCTGCCTCGACCGCCTCCGGGCGCGGGAGGCCGTGGTGCAGGCGATGGCCTATGTCGATCCCGCGCAGGCCAAGGCTGCCGTGCCGCTGCCGGGGCCGCTGCACGGCTTGCCGGTGGGCGTGAAGGACGTGATCGACACCGCCGACATGCCGAGCGAGTACAACTCGGTGATCTGGCGCGGGCACCGGCCGCGGGCCGACGCGGCCTGCGTCGCCTGGGCCAAGGCCGCCGGCGCCGTCGTGCTCGGCAAGACCGTCACCACGGAGTTCGCCACCCGCACCCCTGGCCCCACGACGAACCCGCACGACCCCAGCCGCACGCCCGGCGGGTCCAGCAGCGGGTCGGCGGCGGGCGTCGCGGCCGGGTTCTTCCCGCTGGCCTTCGGCACGCAGACCGCAGGCAGCGTGATCCGCCCGGCCGCGTATTGCGGCGTGGTCGGCTACAAGCCGAGCTTCGGCCTGATCAACCGCATGGGCATGAAGCTGATGTCGGACCGGCTGGACACCGTGGGCGTCATGGCCCGCGGCGTCGCCGACTGCGCGCTGTTCGCGGGCGCGGTGTCCGGCCGCGACCTGGGCGACCCCGACGCGCGGCCGTCGTCCAGCCCGCGAATCGGGCTGTGCCGCTCCCCGGTCTGGGACCGCGCCGCGCCGGAAACGGTGGCGCTGTTCGAGGGGATCGCCGGGCCGCTCGCCCGGGCCGGCGCGGGCGTGCGGGATTTCGGCCTGCCGCCCGAGTTCGACGCGCTGGAAGCCGCCCACGCCGTCATCATGAACGGGGAAAGCGCCCACGCCATGGGCTGGGAGATGTGCACCGCCCGCGACCAGATCAGCCCCGCGCTGCGCGAACGGCTGGAGTGGGGCCTGGCGCAGCCCGAGGCGGCGATCATCGAAAGCCAGGCGCTGTTCCGCTTCCTGCAACAAGGGTTTGATTCGATGCTGGGCGACCTCGACATCCTGCTGACGCCGGCCGCCCCGGGGGAAGCGCCGGTTGGGCTGGCCTGGACCGGCGACGCGGCGTTCAACTTCATCTGGACCAGCCTGCACGTGCCCTGCGTCACGGTGCCCGCGGGCGTCGGCCCGAACGGGATGCCATTGGGCGTGCAGATTGTCGCCCCGCGCGGGCGGGACCGGGAGGCGCTGGCCTGGGCCGCCTGGGTTGCGGCGGCGTTGGCTTAACCCTCCGGGCGCAGGTGCGCTGGCAGCGTCGCCAGCGACTCCACGGTGTCGAAGTCGCGCAGCACGGCGTCGGTGCCCAGCTCGACCTGCGCCACGTACTCGCTGTGGCGCTCCAGCAAAGGCCGTGCGCCCACGTCGCCGACGAGGCCGGCGATGTCCGGGAAGAAGCGCCGGTCCCACAGCACGGGGTTGCCGATCTTGCCGCGGCAGGTCGGCACCACGACCGAGCGGCCCTCGTCGGGGTCGTAGGCCTCGATCAGCCGTTCGATCATCCGCCCCGTGACCAGCGGCATGTCGCCCAGGCAGACCAAGGCCGCAGACGCCGTTGCCGGCACCGCCGCGATCCCGGCGCGCAGGCTGGCGGAAAGCCCGTCCGCGTAGTCCGGAGCGTGCACCACCTGCACCGGGCGGCCCGCGACGGCGGCGCGCACCTCCTCCGCCCGGTGCCCGGTCACGACGATCACCGGGCGCGCGGCGCTCGACAGCAGGTTGTCGACCACCCGCGCCACCATGGGACGCCCGGCGCGGTCCGGCACCAGCAGCTTGTTGTGCGGCGCCATGCGGCTGGACCGCCCGGCCGCCAGCACGATGCCGGCCACCCTCGGCGACGCCGCGGGAGCAGCGGACGCCACGGCCTTGGCGCGGTGCAGCGGGCGGGCGCCGGTGTCCTTCAGCAAGCCGCCCATGCCCATGCCGGCGATCACCGCCCCGTCCGTCGGCAGCCCGGCGAACAAGCGCGACAGCACCCAGTCGATGCCGTTCAGCTTGGGGCTGCGCGCGCAGCCCGGCAGCACCAGCGCCGGGCGCTCGCCGATCCGTCCCAGGCAGATCAGGTTGCCGGGATCGACCGGCATGCCGAAATGCAGGATCTCGCCCCCAGCCGCCACGATCCCCGCCGGGCCGACATCGCGCCGGTCCACCACGGCGCTGGCGCCCGCAACCAAGAGGATGTCCGCGCCCTGCGCCATCAGCGTCCGCAGCGCCTCGGCGATGGGCGCCTCCGCATGGGCGCATTCCAGCGGCGGCAGCAGGGTGCCGGTCAGGCCGGCGACCCGCGCCGCCGTCGCCTCCGCGGTGCCGGCCAGGATGCTGTGCTTCATGCCGGGCAGGCTGGTCATCACCAGGCCGACGCGAAGCGGGCGGAACGGATGGAGGCGCAGCACCGGGCGCAGCCGGGCGACACGCTCCGCCTCCGCCAGCACATCCTCCGCGACGGCGAAGGGGATGACCTTGATG
>CAXSEX010000254.1:6734-7008 GCA_964236415.1 uncultured Acetobacteraceae bacterium
ATGGTGGCCAGCATCTCGCGCGCCGCGACGCCGGCGGCGTCGGGCAGGGTGCCGACGGTCAGCGCCTCGTGCACCGCGTTGACCGCGTCCAGCCTGTCCCGGTCCACTTGCAGCAGGCCCGGGACCTCGGCGACCAGGTTGACCCGCCCCGTGCTGGCGCGCGACGCCGTGACCGCCGGGGTTGCCAACGCCTGCGCCAGCCGGGCCGCCGCGGCGTCCTCCGCCACGTCGCCGGGTTCCAGCCGGGCGGCGATCACGCCGCCGATGCCCGCGC
>CAXSEX010000255.1:0-7002 GCA_964236415.1 uncultured Acetobacteraceae bacterium
GCGGGGATCGGCTTCTGCACGGAGGACCGCAAGGCGGAGGGCATCGTGCCCGAGCTGTCGGTGCGGGAGAACCTGACGCTCGCCCTGCTGCCGCGCCTCGCGCGCGCCGGGGTGGTCAATGAGGCGCGGCAGGCGGCCATCGTGTCGCAATTCATCAAGCAGCTCGACATCCGTTGCGCCGGGCCGGAGCAGCCGGTGGGCCAGCTCAGCGGCGGCAACCAGCAGAAGGTGCTGCTGGCGCGCTGGCTGTGCACCGACCCGCGCCTGCTGATCCTGGACGAGCCGACCCGCGGCATCGACGTGGGCGCAAAGGCGGAGATCCAGGCGCTGATCCGCGCGCTGGCCGAGTCGGGCCTGGGCGTGCTGATGATCTCCTCCGAGATCGAGGAGGTGGTCGAGGGCGCGGACCGCGCCTACGTGCTGCGCGACGGGCGCACCGTGGCCGAGCTGGCCGGCGCGGCCTTGAGCGAGCATTCGGTGATGGACGCCATGGCGCACGGCGCCCATGAGATGGTGAACGCCGGGGGAGTGCATGCCGATGCTTGAGCGCGTGGCGGTGGCGCCGCCACCTTCGCCCGTGCGCCGCCGGGTCACGCCGACCGAGTTCCTGGCCCGGCATGGCGCGGCCGTGGCGCTCGCGGCGCTGCTGTTGCTGGCGCTGGTGGCGACGCCGAATTTCCTGTCGCTGCGCACGCTGAACGTGAACCTGACGCAGGTGGCGGGCATCGTCATCGTGGCGCTCGGCATGACGCTGGTGGTGGCGACGGGGGGCATCGACCTTTCGGTCGGCTCGCTCATGGCGATTGCCGGCGCCTTGGCGCCAATGCTGTTCCTGGGTCAGCTCGTGCCGCTGCCCGCGCCCTGGGTGGGGGTGGCGCTGGCGTTGGCAGTGCCGGTGCTGGTCACGGGGGCGCTCGGCTGGTTCAACGGCTGGCTGGTCACGCGCTACCGCATCCAGCCCATCGTCGCGACCCTGGTGCTGCTGATCGCCGGGCGCGGCATCGCCCAGGTCATCACCAACGGCAACCTGCAAGCGTTCCGCAACCCGGCGTTCCAGGTGATCGGCCTCGGTCGGCTGCTCGGCCTGCCGGTGCAAGTGTGGCTGATGGCGGCACTGGTGGGGCTGTTCGCGTGGGTGGTGCGACGGACGCTGTTCGGGCGGCAGGTGCTGGCGGTGGGCGGCAACGAGCGCGCGGCGCGGCTCGCGGGCATGCCGGTGGCCCGGGTGAAGCGCCGGGTGTACGTCATCAGCGGGCTGTGCGCAGGCGTCGCGGGCCTCGTGGTCATCGCGATCAACTCGGCGTCGGATGCGAACCTGGTCGGCCTGGGGATGGAGCTTGACGCCATCGCCGCCGTCGCGGTGGGCGGCACGGCGCTGTCGGGCGGGCGGGCGCGGATCGGGGGCACGTTGGTGGGCGCGCTGGTGATCCAGATGGTGCGCTACATCCTGCTGGCACTGGGCGTGCCGGACGCGGCGGCGCTGGTGGCGAAAGCCGGGCTGATCATCGGCGCGGTGTGGCTGCAGCGGCAGGGCCGCCCGGGATGAGGGCCCCGGGGTGAAGGCATTGGGCGTGAGGGCGCTGCCGCTGGCCGGGCGGTACGGCGTGGTGGCGGCGCTGGCGCTGCTGGTCCTGTTCGGGGCGGCGCGCTACGACTACTTCCTGGGCGCGTTCAACGTGCTGAGCTTCCTGCGCTACAATTCCATGTTTGCGCTGGTGTCGCTCGGCATGGCGTTCGTCATCATGTCGGGCGGCATCGACCTGTCGGTGGGCGCGGTGGCGGCGCTGGGCAGCGTGGCATCCGCCCTGGCCTCGGGGCTGGGGTGGGCACCGGGGCTGCTGGCGGGGCTGGGGGCCGGGCTGCTGGCGGGGCTGCTCAACGGGGCGCTGGTGGTGCGGATGCGGATCGCGCCGTTCATTGCGACGCTTGCGACCATGCTGGCCGCCAACGGCTGCGCGCTGCTGCTGGCCCACAACGAGAGCGTGTCGGCCAGCTACGACACGGGCTTCACCGTGATCGGTCAGGGCGACGCCTTGGGCCTGCCGGTGCCGGCCCTCATCGCGCTGGCCGCCTACGCCGCCGGATCGGTTGTGCTGAACTTCGCGGGGCTGGGCCGCACTGTGCTCGCCACCGGGGGCGGGGAGGACGCGGCCCGGCTCATGGGGCTGCGGGTGGATCGGGCGAAATGGGCGGTGTACGCGGCGAGCGGTGCGCTGGCGGGCATGGCCGGCGTGATCCTGGCGGCGCAGTTCGGCGCGGGCCAGCCCATTGAGGGCGTGGGGTGGGAATTGTTCGCCATCGCCGCCGTCGTGGTGGGCGGCACGCTGCTGACCGGCGGCGAAGGTTCAGTCGGCACCACGCTGGCCGGGGCGCTGCTGCTCGGGCTGATCTTCAACATCCTGAACTTCGAGAACGGGCGCGGCTTCATCAGCCTTTCGGCTTATTGGCAATCGGTGATCCGTGGCCTGTTCCTGCTCGCGGTGGTGGTCATGCAGGCCAAGCTCTCGGGCCGCGCCGCGGCGCAGGACGTATAAGGCTGCCGCCGCAGTAAGTAGGCGCTGCCCACCCAGGGTCTCGCTGGTCCCGTCGAGGTTACTGGTAGAGACTGGCCCGGCCAATGCCGAGGGCGTCCGCGCAGGCGGTCCTCCACCAACGACCGTGCCGTGGGGGAACAGAGCCTCACATCTTGCGACGAAGGAGGTCATGGGAATTCTCTGAAACACTTGAGACGATGCTGTCTCAAGTGTTTCAACAAGGTCCATGCACTTCACGTCGTGAAATCCGCTGCCCGTCCCGCCGCACAGGGACCGCGGCTGTCTTCTCGATGGTCCCAGGGCGGCACTCGCCATCTGGCGGCAGCCGCCGCACAACATTGCAGCATTGCATTGCTGTGTTGCACTGCGGGGAAATCCGCGCCAGGCTTCGCGCCTGCGAGGCGGTGTTGCCCGCCTTGGCCGTCTGCAAACCGCTGACCATTCCGCCACCTTTGGAGTCAACCATGCGCCCATTCCGCCCCTCGCGACGAGGCCTGCTGCAATCGGCCGCCACGCTCGCCGGGGGCGCTCTCGCGGCGCCGCTGGTGGCCCGGCACGCGCTGGGCGCCGACCCGATCAAGGTCGGCAGCCTGCTGGACCTGTCAGGTCCCATCGGCTCCTCCGGCCAGGCGATGCACGCGGCCATCCGGTTGGCGGTGGACGAGGCGAACGCCGGCGGCGGCCTGCTGGGGCGCCCGGTTGAACTCATCAACTACGACACGCAGTCCACCATCCAGCTTTACTCGCAATACGCCCAGCAGCTTGCGCTGAAGGACAAGGTGGCCGTGGTGCACGGCGGCATCACCTCGGCATCGCGGGAGGCGATCCGCCCGGTGTTCGACCGCTACGGGACGCTGTATTTCTATAACGTGCTGTACGAGGGCGGCGTGTGCGACCGCGACTGCTTCTGCACCGGCACCACGCCCGCGCAGACCGTCAACAAGCTGGTGCCCTACGCGCTGGAGACCTGGGGCAAGAAGGCGTACATCATCGCGGCCGACTACAACTACGGCCAGATCACCGCGAAGTGGATGGGCAAGTATGTGCGCGACGGCGGCGGCACGGTGCAGGCGACCGAGTTCTTCCCGCTTGATGTCACGGAGTTCGCGGCGACCATCAGCAAGATCCAGCAGGCCGGGCCGTCCGTGGTGCTGTCGGCGCTGGTCGGCTCCAACCACACCGCGTTCTACCGGCAATGGGCGGCGGCAGGGATGAAGGGCAAGATCCCGATCGCCTCCACCACCTTCGGCCTGGTCAACGAGATCGCCACCATCGCGCCCTCCGAAAGCAACGGCATCGTGACGTGCTACGGCTACTACGAGGAGCTGTCCACGCCGGCGAGCACGGCCTTCACCAAGGCCATGCGGGCCAAGTTCGGCGATGGGCTGCCCTACATCAGCGAACTCGCCTGCGCCGACTACGAGGGCTTCAAGCTGTGGGCGGAGGGGGTGAAGAAAGCCGGGTCGCTGGACCGCGCCAAGGTGACGGAGGCGCTGGAAACCGGCATCGCCATTGACGGGCCTTCGGGCAAGGTGACCATCGACCATCCCACGCACCACGTCACCAGGAACGCCTACCTGGCCAAGGCCGCCGACCGGAAATGGGACGTGTTCCAGTCCTACCCGGACCAGGCGCCGGCGGACACCGCGGCGGTGTGCGACCTGATTCGCGAACCGAAGCTGAGCAAGCAGTTCGTCATCGACGTGAAGACCTGAAGGCGCGCCGGCCATGGCGCTCGCCGCCCTTCTCCTGTTCAACGTCGCCAACAGCATCGCGGTGCTGGTGCTGCTCAGCCTCGGCCTCGGCGTGATCTACGGCATGATGCGGGTCATCAACCTGGCGCACGGCGAGTTCCTGATGCTGGGCGCCTACACAACCGTGGTCAGCGCCAACGCCGGGCTGAACCTGTGGGTGGCCATGCTGGTCGCGGCGCCGGTGGCGGTGGGTCTGTTCGGGCTGCTGGTCGAGCGGCTGTTCATCCGGTTCCTGTATGGCCGGATCATCGACACCATGCTGGCGACCTGGGGCCTCAGCCTCGCGGTGATCGGGCTGGTCACCACGATATTCGGCACCACGGTGCGCGGCGTGTCGGCGCCGTTCGGCGGCTTCGCCATCGGCGGCTACCAGACCAGCGTTTACTCGTGGTTCATGATCGCGGTGGCGGCGGCGATGGCGGCCGGGGTGTGGATGGTGCTGCGCTTCACGAAGTTCGGCCTGATCGTGCGCGCCACCATGCAGAACCCGGACATGGCGGCGGCGCTGGGCGTGCCGCCGCAGCGGATCTACATGATGACCTTCGCGCTCGGCTCCGCGCTGGCCGGGCTGGCGGGCGGGGTCTTGGCGCCGGTGTCGGGCGTGTCGCCGGTGATGGGCGGGGCGTTCATCGCCCGGGCCTTCATCACCGTGCTGGGCGGCGGACCTGCCATCGTCACCGGCACCGGCCTCGCCTCCACGCTGTTCGGCAGCATCAGCGAGGTCGCGACCTTCCTCACCACCCCGGTGTTCGGGCAAGTCGCGCTGCTGCTGGCTGCGCTGGTCATGATCCGCATCCTGCCGCAAGGGATCACCGGGCGGCTGCTGCGGAGGAGCCTGTGACCGGCTGGGCCAGCTTCGCCGCCATGGTCGCAGCCGGGCTGGCGCTGCTGCTCGGCCTGCCGCTGGTGTTGGACCTGTTCGGCCTGCTGCAGATGACGGTGTTCGCCGCGATGGCGGTGCTGGCGCTGAGCCAAGGGTTCATTTGGGGCTACGGCGGCATCATGTCGTTCGGGCAGACCGCGTTCTTCGGCCTTGGCGGCTATGCCTACGCGGTCGCGGCGATGAACATGGGGGACAGCACGGTGCCCGTGCTGCTGGCGGTGCTGCTGCCGACGCTGTTCGCGGCGCTGCTCGGCTACTTCATGTTCTACGGCCGGATCAGCGATGCCTACATCGGGGTCATCACGCTGACGGTGACGGTGATCCTGTTCAACGTGGTGAACTCGACCGCGGGGGACTTCTACACCATCGGCAATGCGGCGCTGGGCGGGTTCAACGGCATGCCCTCCGTGCCGCCGCTGAACGTGCCCGGCGACCCGTCCACGCCGCTCGACCCGCAGCAGACGTGGTACGCGGCGATGGGCGCGCTGATCCTGGTGTATGTCCTGCTGCGAGCGATCCTCGCCAGCCGCTTTGGCAGGGTCGTGGTGGCGATCCGGGAGAACGAGACCCGGGCGCAACTGCTGGGCTACGACACGCGGCTGTACAAGCTGGTCGTGTTCGCCATTGGCGGCGGCATCGCCGGGCTGGCCGGGTGCCTGTATGCCAACTGGGGATCGTTCATCAGCCCCACGGTGTTCGGGCTGGCGGCCTCGGCGCAGGTGCTGATCTACGTGCTGGTGGGTGGCCTGGGCACGCTGCTCGGGCCGATCCTGGGCGCGGTCGGCATCCAGTACCTGATTTTGGTGATCGGGGCGCAGGAGGTGGTGAACGCCAACCTGGTGCTGGGTGCGGTGCTTGTCGTGTTCGTGCTGCTGGTGCCGCAGGGGCTGGTGCCGGTGGTGCAGGGGCTGTTCCGCCGGGTGCCGGGGGTGCGCCGGGGCCGGGTTGCCGAGGCCGCGCCGGTGGAGGCGGAATCGTGACGACCCCGTTGCTGGAAGCGCAAGGCGCCACCATGCGGTTCGGCGGCGTGACCGCGGTGAACGGCGTCAACTTCGCTCTGCGCGAGATGGAGCTGCGTTGCCTGATCGGCCCGAATGGCGCGGGCAAGAGCACGTTCTTCAAGATGCTGACCGGGCAGCTCAAGCCGAGCGCCGGGCGCATCCTGCTGCGCGGGCGGGACATCACCGGGGCGGAGCCGCACCAGATCGCGCGCTTGGGCGTCGGCATCAAGACGCAGGTGCCCAACGTGTTCGACGGGCTTTCGGTGCGGGAGAACGTGTTCGTCGCCGCCGCCCGGCGCGGCTCGGCGATGCAGGCCCGGCGCATCACCGCGGACACGCTGGAGCGCCTGCGGCTCACCGCCATCGCCGCGCGCCTGGTGGGCCAGCTCGCGCACGGGCAGCGGCAATGGGTGGAGATCGCCGCCGTGCTGGCGCAGGAGCCGGAGCTGGTGCTGCTGGACGAGCCGGCGGCCGGCATGACGCATGAGGAGGTGCTGCGCACCGCCGCGCTGATCCGCGAGATCAACCAGACGCACGCGCTGATCGTCGTGGAGCACGACATGCAGTTCATTCGCATGATCGCCCGCACGGTGACGGTGTTCAACCAGGGCGGCATCCTGGTTGAGGACGACGTGGAGCGGGTGATGGCCGACCCGGCGGTGCGCGACGTGTATCTCGGGAAGCAGGCAGCGTGACGCTGCCGGGGCAAGCAAGCAGCATGATGCTGCAGGTGGATGCGCTGCGCTCCGGCTACGGCCGCATCCCGATCCTGGCAGGGGTGAACTTCGCCGTGGCGCCGGGCGAGTTCGTCGGCATCCTCGGGCACAACG
>CAXSEX010000256.1:0-6990 GCA_964236415.1 uncultured Acetobacteraceae bacterium
TCCTGCTGGCGATCTTCCTGATGGCCTGCTTTGTCGGCTACTACGTCGTTTGGAACGTGACACCGGCGCTGCACTCGCCGCTGATGGGCGTGACCAACGCGATCTCCTCCGTGATCGTTGTGGGCGCCATGCTGGCGGTCGGGCTGTCGGACAGCGCCTGGGCGCGCGCCTTCGGCTTCGTGGCGGTGCTGCTGGCGAGCGTCAACATCTTTGGCGGCTTCGTGGTGACCCAAAGAATGCTTTCCATGTTCCAGGCCAAGAAGCCCGCGGTGCGCAAATAGCATGAGCGCCTCCCTCACGTCGCTCGCCTACCTCGTCGCTGCCGTCCTGTTCGTGCTGGCGCTCCGCGGGCTGTCCAGCCCGGTCACGTCCCGGCAAGGCAACCTGTTCGGCATGGTCGGCATGGGCATTGCCGTGCTCGCGACGTTGCTGCAGCGCGGCATGGCCGGCTCGGGCTTCCTGCTGATCGCGGTCGCCATCCTGATCGGCGGCGCCATCGGCGTCGTCGTCGCGCGGCGCATCCAGATGACGGCGCTGCCGCAGTTGGTCGCCGCCTTCCACTCGCTGGTGGGCCTCGCCGCGGTGTTCGTCGCCGCTTCCGCGCTGAACGCGCCGGCCTCCTTCGGCATCGGCGTGCCCGGCGCGATCCACACGCAGTCGCTGGTCGAGATGTCGCTTGGCCTGGTGATCGGCGCCATCACCTTCTCCGGCTCGCTGATCGCCTTCGCCAAGCTGCAGGGCATCATGAAGGGCGCGCCAATCCTGTTCGCCCGGCAGCATCAGCTTAACCTCCTGCTGGGCATCGTGCTGCTGGCGCTGGTCGTCGCCTTCGTCCTCACCGCGAGCCAGCCGCTGTTCTGGCTGCTCGCGTTGCTGGCGCTCGGCCTCGGTTTCCTGATCATCATCCCGATCGGCGGCGCGGACATGCCGGTCGTGGTGTCCATGCTGAACAGCTACTCCGGCTGGGCGGCCTGCGGCATCGGCTTCACCATCCAGAACCTCGCCCTCATCATCACCGGGGCGCTGGTGGGCGCTTCGGGCGCGATCCTGTCGTACATCATGTGCAAGGGCATGAACCGCAGCATCCTGAACGTGCTGCTGGGCGGCTGGGGCACCGACACGGGTGCCGCCGGGGTGGCGGACCCGGCGCACGCCGACCGCTCAGTGCGCGCCGGCAATGCGGACGACGCGGCCTTCATCATGAAGAACGCATCCAAGGTCGTCATCGTGCCGGGCTACGGCATGGCGGTGGCGCAGGCGCAGCACTCGCTCCGCGAGATGGCCGACACCCTGAAGAAGGAAGGCGTCGAGGTGAAGTACGCCATCCACCCCGTCGCCGGCCGCATGCCCGGCCACATGAACGTGCTGCTGGCCGAAGCCAATGTGCCCTATGACGAGGTGTTCGAGCTGGAGCAGATCAACAGCGAGTTCAGCACGGCGGACGTGGTGTACGTGATCGGCGCCAACGACGTGACTAACCCGTCCGCCAAGACCGACCCCAAGTCGCCGATCTACGGCATGCCGATCCTCGACGTGGACAAGGCGAAGACCGTGCTGTTCATCAAGCGCAGCATGGCGTCGGGCTACGCGGGCGTGGACAATGAGCTGTTCTTCCGCCCGAACACGATGATGCTGTTCGGCGATGCGAAGAAGATGACGGACGAGGTCGTGCAGGGCCTGGCGCACTGACGGACGCGGCGTCCGGCGGACGGCTCAGTCTGTCCAAGCCCTGACATAGCTGCCCGGCGCGTCCTCCATCGCGGGCAGGGCGCCATCGCCGGGCATGCGCGCCGGGACGTGCGCGTTGTCCAGCGCCGTCACCCAGCGTTGCCAGTCAGGCCACCAGCTCCCAGCCATCTCGGTCGCGCCGACCAGCCAGGCCGCCGGGTCGGTCGGGTGCTCCCCATTGGTCCAGTAGCTATACCTGCCGCCCTGCGGGGGGTTGACCACCCCGGCGACATGGCCGCTCGCGGCGAGCACGAACCGGCTTGGCCCGTCCAGGAGCCGCATGCCGGCATAGGCGCTCCGCCACGGCGCGATGTGGTCGCCGCATGTCGAAAGGAAGTACGACGGCGTCCTGATGCGGCCCAAGTCGATTGGCTGCCCCATGATCTCGATCCCGCCGGGTTCGCGGAGCAGGTTGTCCTGATAGATCCAGCGCAGGTAGAATCGCTGCATCAGGGCCGGCACGCGGGTGCTGTCGCTGTTCCAGTGCAGCAGGTCGAACGGGAACGGCTCGTGGCCGAGCATGTAGTTGTTGACCACGAACGACCAGATCAGGTCGTTCGCGCGCAGCATGTTGAGGGTCGGCGCCATCCGGCCGTCGTCAGGGACGCCGCGCTGTTCCGCGTCCTCCAGTGTCCGCAGCTGCTCCTCGTCGATGAACACGCCGAGTTCGCCGGCTTCCTTGAAATCCAGCATGGTGGTGAGGAACGTCGCCGACTTGATCCGGTTGTCGCCGACCGCGGCCATCCAGGCGAGCGTGCTGGCCAGCAGCGTGCCGCTTTGGCAATAGCCGATGGCGTTCACTCCCCGCTCGCCCGTCGCGCGCTCGATGGCATCGAGCGCCGCAAGGGTGCCTTCGCTGATGTAATGCTCGAAACCCTTTTCGGCTGAGCGCCCGTCGGGGTTCACCCAGCTGATCATGAACACGGTGTGGCCTTGCTCCACGGCCCAGTGCACGAAGCTGTTCTGCGGGCGCAGGTCGAGGACGTAGAACTTGCAGTTCCAGGGGGCCGCGATCAGCAACGGCCGCCTCAGCACGGCGCGGGTGGCCGGCGCGTACTGGATGAGCTGCAGCAGGTCGTTCTGGAACACGACCTTGCCCGGCGTGGCTGCGACATCCCTGCCGATCCTGAACGCATCGAGGCCGGCCGTCCCCATCGTGAACTTGCCGCGCCCGCGCTCCAGGTCCGACAGCAGGTTGCTCAAGCCCCGCAGCAGGTTCTCCCCCCCGGTCTCGGCGGTCTTGCGCAGCACCTCGGGGTTGGTCACCATGAAGTTGGCCGGGCTGATCGCGTCCATGAACTGGCGCGAGTAGAAGTCCACCTTCTGCGCCGTCTTCGGATCGAGCTTGTCGACTCGGGCCACGACGCCCTGCACGTAGCGGGCGGTCAGCAGGTAGGATTGCTTGATGAAGTCGAAAACCTCGACTTCCTTCCAGGCGCCGTCCTTGAAGCGTTGGTCTTTCGGGTCCGCTTCGATGACCGGGCCGGTTTTCATGCCCCACATGCGCCGCGTCGTGTTCTGCCACAGCGTCATGTAGTCCTGCCAGAGCCCAAGCTGCGCCCGCGTCACCTCCGCCGGGTCCCGCATCAACTGCGCGGTCATCTCCATGAAGGCGTGCGCGATGGTCGTGGGGCACAGGTCCGGCGCGTCGTGCGACTGGCGGTGCAGCCAGTCGGCCACCAGCCGCTGCGAGCGTTCGGCGATGTCGGCCATCGACCGTCCGAGCACCGCCGGGCTGCCGAGCGCGAATCCGGGCGGGGCCGCGGATGGGGGCGTCTGCGCGTTTCGGTACGTGCCGCGTTGGTCCATCTTTGGCGTATCCTTTCCGTCGCGCGCGCTGGCGCGCTACATGTCGCCAACATGCGTGGGACGGGGCCGGCTGATGGCGAGATGCGACCGGACCGAAACTAGGGTCCCGGACCTGGGGGGACAAGTGACACTCTTTCGCAACGGATGGCTGGGGGTGCTGTTGCCGGTCGCGCTGCTGGGAATGGCGGCCTGCACCCGCAGCGTCGAACGGATGAGCGACAGCAAGCTCACGCTCGATACGCCCATCGACTGGTGGCACGACCTGCAAGGCGGCAAGATCGCCGAGGTGCGCCCGCCGCCGCCGGGCGTCGATGATCCTTATCCGAACCTGTCGCAGGTGCCGCCGCGTCCGACGCCCACCGACTCGGCCACGCGGCGGGCGCTCGCGGCCCGGCTGGTGGCCGAGCGCGACCGCACGCGGCGGGACGCGACGCAGGACCCATTGATCCTGCCGGCTCCCGCCGCGTCCACTCCCGCCGCCGCGCCCATCCCCGCCGCGCCTCGGCCGGCCGCCCCGCCGCCGGACCCCGGCGCGTCGGTGGCGGTGCTGGAAGCCGCCACGGCCCCGCCGCCTGCCGTGACGCCCGCGCCACCACCGGCTGCTCCGTCCCCTGCTGCCCCGCCGCCTGCCAGCCCAGCGCCCGTCGCGGCGTCCCCGCCCGCCGCGACGGCACCCGGCAGGCCGCCGCGGGGCGAGCCGGCCGTCGCATCGGGACCGATCCCAGACTTGCCGAGCGAGGCGCCGCCGTTGCCACGGCTGCGCGGCATCCCCGCGTCGGTTAGCATCCCGCCCGTGCCGCGGCTGCCGCCCGGGGTTTCCGTCGCGTTCAGGCCGGGATCGGCGGCGCTGCCGGCCGGCGCGGACGCGGCGCTGCGCGAGCTTGCCGGCCGGCGGGCCGGGGCGGCCATCGCGGTCGAGGCCGGAGGGGACGCGGCCGGGCCGGGTGCCCAGGCCCAGGTGCGGGCCTTGCCGCTCGCCTGGCGTCGCGCCCGGAGCATGGGGGAGGCGCTCGTCGCGGCGGGCGTGCCGGCCGAGGCGCTGCGCATCGACGCCGCCGCTTTGGGTCGCGGCGGCGCGGCGCATCTGCTACAGTGATGCGGACTCCAGCAGTGATGGCCCGCCCAAAGTGACTCCAGCACCATGACGCAAGAATTCCATCGCATCCGCCGAATGCCGCCTTACGTGTTCGCCGAGGTGAACCAGGCCAAAGCCTCCGCCCGCGCCGGTGGCGAGGACATCATCGACCTTGGCATGGGCAACCCCGACACCGGCACGCCCGCGCACATCGTCGCCAAGCTGGTGGAAGCCGTGCAGGACCCGCGCACCCACCGCTACAGCGCGAGCAAGGGCATCCCCGGGCTGCGCCGCGCGCTGGCCGGCTACTACGCCCGCCGGTTCGGCGTGACGCTCGATCCGGAAACGGAGGTGGTGGCGACGCTCGGCTCCAAGGAGGGCCTGGCCAACCTTGCCGCCGCGATCACCAGCCCCGGCGACACCATCCTGGTGCCCAACCCGTCCTACCCGATCCACCAGTTCGGCTTCATCATCGCCGGCGCCAGCGTGCGCAGCATCCCGGCCACGCCCGATGGCGGCATGCTGGAAGCGTTGGAGCGCGCCGTGCGCCACAGCGTGCCGAAGCCCACGGCGCTGATCGTCAATTTCCCCAGCAACCCCACGGCCTATTGCGCGGACCTCGCGTTCTACCGCGACGTTGTCGCGCTGTGCCGCAAGCATGACATCTTCATCCTGTCGGACCTTGCCTACGCCGAAATCTATTTCGGTGACGACGCGCCGCCCTCCCTGCTGCAGGTGCCGGGCGCCAAGGAGATCGCGGTCGAGTTCACCAGCCTGTCCAAGACCTACTCCATGCCGGGCTGGCGCATGGGCTTCGCCGCCGGCAACGCCCGGCTGATCGCGGCCTTGGCGCGGATGAAGTCCTACCTGGACTATGGCGCCTTCACCCCCATCCAGGTCGCGGCGACCACGGCGCTGAACGGCCCGCAGGATTGCGTGGCGGAGATGCGCGCCCTGTATCGCGAGCGGCGCGACGTGCTGGTGCGTGGGCTGGCGCAGGCCGGGTGGGACATGCCGAGTCCCGAGGGGTCGATGTTCGCCTGGGCACCCATACCGCCCCGCTACGCGCATCTTGGCAGCGTCGAGTTCAGCAAGCTGCTGCTGGCCCGTGCCAAGGTCGCGGTGGCGCCCGGCATCGGCTTTGGCGAGCATGGCGACACGCACGTGCGGATCGCCTTGGTCGAGAACACGCAGCGCCTGCGCCAGGCGGTGCGCAACGTCCGCGCCTTCCTGGGAAGCGACAGCAACCGCGCGGAAAGCGTCGGCACGGAAGCGGCGGCGGTATGACCCGTCCGCTGTCGGTCGGCGTCGCTGGGCTGGGCACGGTCGGCGCGGGCGTGCTGCGCTTGCTGCGGGACAACGCGGAGTTGATCACGGCGCGCGCCGGACGGCCGATTGCCGTGACCGCCGTTTCCGCCCGCGACCGCGTGCGGGAACGCGACGTGCCGACCTCCGGCCTGCGCTGGTATGACGACCCCGTTGCCCTCGCCTTCGACCCGGCGCTCGACGTGGTGGTGGAGCTGATTGGCGGTTCGGAAGGGCCGGCGCGCGACCTGGTGCATGCGGCGCTGGCCGCCGGCAAGCCCGTGGTGACCGCGAACAAGGCGCTGCTGGCGGTGCACGGCGCGGCGCTGGCGCAGCAGGCGGGGGAGGCGGGCACGACGCTCGCGTTCGAGGGGGCGGTGGCTGGCGGCATCCCGGCGATCAAGGCGCTGCGCGAGGGATTGGCCGGCAACCGCATCGACCGCATCGCCGGCATCCTGAATGGCACCTGCAACTACATCCTCACAGCCATGCGGGAGCGCGGGCGGGAGTTCGCCGACGTGCTGGCGGAGGCGCAGCGCCTGGGCTACGCCGAAAGCGACCCGAGCTTCGACGTGGACGGCATCGACGCCGCGCACAAGCTGGCGATCCTGGCGGCGCTGGCGTTCAACCGCCCGGTCGATTTCGCAGCCGTGCATATCGAGGGCATCCGCGGCGTGTCCGCCCTCGACATCGCCTTCGCGACCGAGCTTGGCTATCGCATCAAGCTGCTGGGCATCGCGCGGCGGACGGAGGCGGGGATCGAGAGCCGGGTGCATCCCTGCATGGTGCCGAAGGCGGCGCCGATCGCGCGCGTGGACGGCGTGCTCAACGCGGTGGTGGCGGAGGGCGATTTCGTCGGGCGCGTGATGCTGGAAGGCCGGGGCGCCGGCGCCGGGCCGACCGCGAGCGCCGTGGTGGCCGACCTGATCGACCTGGCGCGCGGCCGGGCCACGCCGGTCTGGGGCGCGGAGGCCGCGATGCTCGCCGACCTGCCCGCCGTGCCGATGTCCGCCCATGTCGGCGCCTACTACCTCCGGCTCATGGTCGTGGACCGGCCCGGCGTGATCGCCGAC
>CAXSEX010000257.1:0-6987 GCA_964236415.1 uncultured Acetobacteraceae bacterium
CTATTGAATCAAGTCAGGGCCGGGCTGGAAAGCCAAATTTCCGCAGCCTGTTAGGAGCGGCACGCCCCATGTTCCACATCCGGCGGCGCATCTGCTGCGCGCGGCAACTCGCCCATGATCCTGGCGCGGTTGCGCTCGATCATGCTGTAGCAGGTGCATGCCTTGCCCCCCAGCCCGGCACGGTCCAGGACCGTGATGCGTCCGCGCGATTGGCGAATCAAGCCCTGCGCCTGCAGCGCGTTCGCCACGACGGAAATGCCGGCCCGGCGCACCCCGAGCATGGCGGACAGGAATTCCTGGGTCATCGGCAGGTCGTCGCCGTCGATGCGGTCCCGGCTCATCAGCAGCCAGCGCGCCAGCCGCTCCGGCAGTTCATGCCGGGCATTGCACGCTGCGATCTGCGAGTTCTGCATCAGCATGACCTGCACATAGCGCAGGCAACGGTCGCGCAGCGTCGGCAGCGCCTCCGACATCTCGCGAAGCACCGAGGCGCGAAGGCGATGCGCGCGGCCTGGTATCTGGACAAAGGCGCGATGCACGCTGACCGGCTCGGGGCTGAGCAGCGCTGACAGGCCAACAAAGCCGTCGCGCCCCGTCGTGCCGACCTCGACCAGGCCGTGGTCCCTGGTGTCCGCGGTCAGGAACGCCAGGCCGGACTCAAGGAAGAACACCTCGTCAATCGGGGCCTCGGCCTCATGCAGGACCTGTGACACGACGAGGGTTGCCGGCACCAAGTGCGGACGCAGCCGCTGAAGCTCCTCGGCCGGCAAGGCGCGCAGCAGTTCGTTGCGAAAACTGGTGTTTTCGACCGCGGGCACGACGGGCATTGCTGGTTCCAGGAAGCGGTTGAAGAAGGGGATGGGCAGAGCTACTTATACGCACTATTCGACGGCCTCACGCAACGTTCGCCGGCCTAAAAACGTTCGAAAACGTACCTTATGGCAAATTATGGGATCGAATCGGCGAGCATTGCGACAAAATGGCACAGCCGGGCATAACACCCGCAGGCCGCCGCCTCCAGGCCTGGACGGTCGCAGATCACGATCCGTCCGCGGCTGTGCCGCAACAGGCCGGCCGTTCCCAGCGCGCTGACGGCAATGGTGACGCCCGGCCGGCGGACCGCCAGCACGGCCGCCAGCAAGTCTTGCGTCAGCGGCAGCTCGTCGCCGTCCACGCGGTCGTGCGCCATCAGCAGCCAGCGCGCCAGGCGCTCCGGCAGCGTATGGCGGCTGTTGCAGGCCGCGACCTGCGCAAGCTGCGCGACGAGCGTTTCCAGGGCTTGCCGCACCGCCCGGCGCAGCACCGGCGCGTGCTCCAGGCTGGCGTGCAGGACGTCGGCACGGATGCCGTAGGCCGCCCCGGGCACCTGCACCACGGCCTGCAAGGACGAGGCCGGATCGGGCGCAAGCAGCACCGATGACCCGACCACGCTTTCCCGCCCGATCAGGCCGACTTCGACCCGTCCCGCGGCGCTTGCAGCCTCCGCCACCAGCGAAACGTAGCCCTGCTCGACGAAGTACGCCTGCCCGACCCGGCTGCCGGCGCGCTGCAGGACGTCGCCGTGGGCCAGCCGGACACGGGCCAGATGCGGCCGGAGACGCCGAAGCTCCTCGGCGGGAAGCCTTTGCAGGAGCCGGTTGCGGAATACCGGCCGGGCCGGCGAGAAAAACGTGTCCAAGGCGTTCCCCGATTTGGATACGCCCATGCGCCCCCTCCACCCGTGTGCCAAGAAGGGCGGAGCCGGTGCCCTGTCCCGCGCCGACGACCCCTTGCTCCGGCCCTTCCGTCGTCGCGGGGCACCTTGGCGGCGTGGCCTCTAGCTATCCCGGAACCGCCCCGTCGCTGCGCCCCTCGCCATGGTGGAGCAGTTCGTGTGAACGGCTGCTGGCGAAGCGCCACTTGATGACCAGCAGACCGCTTGAACGGCCCGAAAGTAAATTACACTCAAAGAATGTTCTGCACAACGTTCGTTTTAAAGTACGATAGGAATCCTTTGCGCGGACAGGCTCGAACGTCCTGATCAACCTGTCTTGAAGGCCCGCCGACGCCAGCCCGAGACTGCGCGGGGCCGCCGGGTCGCGCGTAGCCCGGCGGCGAGCAGGCGACACCAGCCGGGCAGCGTCGCCAACTCCGCGCCGCGGCTGCGTCGCCAGCCGATGCGGCACGTGGGCTTGGCTCGCGTCCGAGGTGGCCCGTTACGGCCGCAGCATGGTGGCCACCCGCCGGGCCGATGTGTCGGGGCTGCCGCGATGGGCCGCCGCGGTCCCTCCTGGCCTCCGCGGCGGCTTCATGCGCGAGGCGGGTCTCAGGGCTTCAACGCACCGACGGCATCGACGTAGACGGCATACACCGAGGTGCTGGCCGCCATGAACAGGCGGTTCTTCTTGCGGCCGCCGAAGCACAGGTTGGCGCAGGTTTCCGGCAGGTGGACCTTGCCGATCAGGTCGCCGGTGGGCGCGTAGCAGCGCACCCCGTCCTCTTTCGGGTCGGCCCATCCCATGCTGCACCAGATGTTGCCTTCCGTGTCTGCGCGCAGGCCGTCGGTGAAGCCCGGCGCGAAGTCCTCGGCGAACACCTTGCCGCCGGCCAGCTTGTCGCCGTTCACGCTGAAGGAGCGGATGTTCGCCGGGCCGCCATGGGTGATGCCGCTGTCGATGACATACAAGGTCTTTTCGTCCGGCGAGAAGCAGAGGCCGTTCGGGCGGGTGAAGTCATCCGCGACCACGCTGGCCGCGCCGGATTGCGGGTCAAGGCGGTAAACGTTGCGCGGCAGCTCGGCCGTGTCCTTGTGGCCCTCATAGGGGCCGTCGATGCCGTAGCCCGGGTCGGTGAACCAAACGGCGCCGTCCGACGCCACCACGAGGTCGTTCGGCGCGTTCAGCGGCTTGCCTTGATACTTGTCGATCAGCACGGCGATGCTGCCGTCATGCTCGGTCCGCGTGACCCGGCGCGCGTCGTGCTCGCAGGTCAGCAGCCGGCCTTCCCGGTCGATCGTGTTGCCATTGGAATAGTTGGACGGGCGGCGGAACACGCTGACGTGCCCGTCCGCCTCCGACCATTGCATCATGCGGTTGTTGGGGATGTCGCTCCAAACCAGCCGGCCGCTCGCGGGGAAGAACACCGGCCCCTCCGCCCAGCGGAACCCCGTGGCGATCCGCTCGATGGCGGCGTTGCCGACCTTGCCGTGGAAGCGCTTGTCGAGCACCTCGACCCGCGGGTCCGGGTACCGGGTGCCCGGCAGGTCGCCCAGCGGCAGGCGGTCGGCATGGGCCGCCCGAGTGACGGCGACGGTCGCGGCGGCCGTCGCAGCGGCCAGGACTTGACGTCTTTGCATGGTGCCCTCCCCTTTCCTGCCCCGTCTTGTCGCGGCGCCAGGCTGTCCGAGGTTAACCAGCACGGGGGCGCAGGTCCACGCCCGCCTCCAACCGGCGGCAGGCATGATGCACGAACGCATCGGTCGCAGCGTGGCCGCCTGCCCGCGGGGCACCATGTCGCAATCCGTACGCCCAGCAACCCCGTGCAGGCATGGGGACCGTAAGCTCCGCTCCGCCGGGTGTTGATCGGCAGGCCGGCTTGGCTTAGGCGTAGCGTCCGTGCCGGACGCCCGGCCCGCCGCTTTGGGTCTGTTCCACTTGGAGAACCCCATGGATCCCGCCGCCTTCGCACAATGGGACCTGTCCGGCCCGCCCCCGGACGCCATGCCCGGCGCCGGCGCTACCTTGCGGCAAGTGCACGTCAAGGCCGGGCACATCGCCACCCGGCACAGCCACCCGCACGAGCAGTTCCTGCTGGTGATGAGCGGCGCCGGCCGGCTGGAGTGCGAGGCCGGCACCGTGCCCCTGCGTCCCGGCACCGCCATCCGCTTCGCGCCGGGCGCCTGGCACAGCGCGGAGTTCACCGCCGACACCGTGCTGACCGAGTTCAACTTGGCGGAAGCAGCCGGCTAGAGCCTGCTGCCGCACCGGGGCGTCATCCCGCCCCGGCGCGGCCCTCAAGATGCGCCTCGATCTGCTTCCAGATCACCACCTCGTCCGTGACCAGCCATTCCTGTTGGATGCGCCCGCCCACGACCTGCGCGTGGCTGAGGCCCATGACATAGACCGGGGCGCCCGTCGGCTCGCCGAAGTGGCCGAAACCGGAATGGGTGCCACGCAGCGACCAACGGAGCGCGACGCGCGGCGCCTGGCCGGCATCATGGTTGGCGGTGGCGCTCTCCACCGTGAAAACCGCGTCGGGAAAGGACGCGAGGTAGCCGAGAAAGAAGCGGTCGATGTCGTGGTGGCCGTGGAAGTCCTCGCCGCCCGGCGCGGCGAGGCTGGCGCCATGGAAGTACAGGTCGCGGATCGCCGAGGTGTCCTTCTGGCCCCAGATGCGCCCGTAGCCGTCGCAGTACAGGTCGATCTCCGCCCCCTGCTGCACCACCGGGCGGTAGCGGCCCGGCAGGTCGTGCTCCGGCAGGAAAAAGCCGACCTTGCCCGATGCACGGAGGTCGTGGGCCACCATCTGCCGCGCCAGCTCCCGCGGCTCCAATCCGAGGCAGCGGGCGAAGCTCGCCTGGTCGCGGACCAGCCATTCCTCCGTCACCTGCTCGTTCGTGACCCAGCAGTCGGCGATGATGCGGGACTTCACCAGCCGCCCGGTGGCAGTGCCGTAGCTGCCGCCGCCCTGGTGGCGCATCACGGAGATCAGGCGGTGCGACGACAGGAAGGAGCCGTCGCCATACTCGGTCCAGATCACCTCCTCCCCCACCAGCTGCCGGTCGGGGAACTGATGCAGGGTTTGCAGGGTCTGCGCGGCGACGCCGCTGTTGTCCGCCGTGAGGCCCGTCGCCGCGCGCACCAGGCAGTTGGCGGCGTAGTACTTGTCGAGCTTGCCGCCGATGCCGCGGTCTTCCCAGATCTCGCGGGTGACGCCGTAGATGAAGGCGGGAACGTCGGGGTAGCATCCGGTCTGCGGACCCATTCTGCACTCTCCGGGAAGTGACGGCCCGGTCGGGCCTTTCGCCCCCGATACAGGCGCATGGCGCCGGCGGCAAGGAACGCTGGGCCGGCCGCCCTGCGTCCGTCGTGTCAGGCCAGGATGACGGCGAGCGCCACGGCGCCGAACAGGATGCAGTAGATGCCGAACGGGTTCAGCCCCGCCTTCTCATGCTGCCGGAACCAGCGCATCAGGAACGCCGTGCTGAGCCAGGCAACGACGCCCGCGACCACGGCGGCCAGGGCGGCGGTCCGGAACACGCCGGGGGCGACGTTCCCGTGCAGCAGGTGCGGCACCTCCAGCACGGTGGCGCCCAGGATGATCGGCGTCGCGATCAGGAAGGAGAAATGCGCCGACCCGGCGTGGTCCACCCCGCGCAGCAGCCCGCCCACGATGGTCGCCCCCGAGCGCGAGATGCCCGGGATCAGCGCGAGGCACTGCCAGAACCCGATCACCACGGCATCGACGACGCCCAGCGTCGCCATCGGCCGGGCATCCGCCGCCCGGGTCCGCAGCCGCTCGGTGGCGAGCAGCATGACGCCGTTCACGATCAGGAAGCTCGCGGCCACCACCGGTGAGCCGAACAAGCCGCGCACGAGCTTTTCCAGCAGGAAGCCGATCACGACGGCGGGGATGGTCGCAATGATGATCAGCATGAACACGCGCCGGCTTTCCCGCGTGCGCTCCGGCCCCGATACGCCGAGCACGCCCAAGGCCAGCGCCAGCCAGTCCCGCCAGAAATAGGCCAGCAAGGCCACCGCGGTGCCAAGGTGCAGCAGAACCAGGAACGGCAGGAACTCCGGCGACCGCTGATCCACCGCCCAGTTGACGAGCGACGGCAGAACCACCGCATGGCCGAGGCTGCTCACGGGAAACAGTTCCGTCGCCCCCTGCAGGATGGCGATCAGCGTAGCGTGCACAGCGTCCATGGGGTTCTCCGGTTGCGGCGGGGATACGGTGCCCGGCCATGAGGGTCAAGGCGGGGTCAGGGCCGGGGCGCATGGCCCGGACCGCCGGGCGCGCGGCTTGCCGTTGCAGACCGCCGTTGCCGACACCATCTCATGTAATGCAACGCACCGGGCGCGTTTTTATTGCGCCCGGCATCAACAGGAGGTTTCACCCATGACCATTTCCCCTCGCGTGCGGCGGCGCCTGGTCCGGGCGCTCGCGGCGCTCGGCATTGCGGCGACGCTCGGCGGCTGCATCTTCGTCCCGGTTGGCGGACCCGGCTATTACCGCCCGCACTACTATCGTTACTATTGACCGGCCCCGCAGCGGCGGGCGTCCGACCGTCGCCAAGTCGGCCGAGCTGGCGGCGCGGGTGCTCGACGCCGCCGCCGGGCTGTTCCTGCGGGACGGCTTCGCCGCGACCAGCATCGAGTCGATCTCGGCCAAGGCTGGCGTGTCCAAGCGCACGCTGTATGCCCGCTTCCCCGACAAGGAGGCGGTGTTCCTTGCCGTGGCGCAGCGGCTGATCGCCGCCTGGCTGGCCGGGTTCGACGCGGCGGTGGAGGCCGCGCCCTCGCTCGACGCCGCGCTGCTGGCCGCCGGGCAGCGCATGCTGGCCGTGGCCTTGACGCCCTCTGCGCTGGCGCTGCACCGCCTGGTGGTGGCGGAGGCCGGGCGGTTCCCGGAACTTGCCGAGGCGCTGCGCGACGCCGGCGCCCGCGCGGGGATCGAGCGGGTCGGCCGCGTGCTGTGCGCGCACCGTCCGGAGGACAGCCCGGCGCGGCTCGCCTTCCTGGCCGAGCAGTTCCAGCACCTTGTCCTGGCCGGCCCGCAGGCGCGGGCCATCGGCCTCGGCGAAAGCCTGGGCCGCGGGGCGCTCGATGCCTGGTGCCGGGACAGCGTCGCCCTGTTCCTGCGCGGGCTGTCCGGGCTTGCGTAGAAAGCCTTACTGCGCCTCCGCCGCCGGTCCCAGGCAGGCGAGCCGCGGCCCCAATTCCTCGACCCGGCGCAGGATGGTCGCCGCCCGCGCCGCGAGGGTGGGGCCGGGGTTCGCGGCGGACC
>CAXSEX010000258.1:0-6985 GCA_964236415.1 uncultured Acetobacteraceae bacterium
CGTTGCGCTGATGAAGATTGCCAACGATGTGCGCTGGCTGGCCAGTGGCCCGCGCGGCGGTTTGGGCGAGCTGCTGCTGCCGGAGAACGAGCCGGGCAGCTCCATCATGCCGGGCAAGGTGAACCCGACGCAGTGCGAGGCCATCGTGATGATCGCCATCCAGGTGATCGGCGACGACACGGCGGTGGCCTTCGCGGGCAGCCAGGGCAACTTCGAGCTGAACGCGATGCGCCCGGTCATCATCAGCAACTTCCTGCACTCCGCCCGCATCCTGGGCGACGGCTGCGAGAAGTTCCGCTTGTTCTCCGTCGAGGGCACCAAGCTGAACGAGAAGCGCATCGCCCACTACGTCGCCGAGAGCGTCATGCTCGTGACCGCGCTCAGCCCGGTGATCGGCTACGAGAAAGCCGCCCACATCGCGCAAAAGGCGATGAAGGACGGCAGCACCCTCAAGGAGGCGGCGCTGGCGTCCGGCGACGTGGACGAGGCCACCTACGACAAGGTCGTGGACCCCAAAGGCATGGTCGGCCAGGGGGTCGGAGGGGCATGAGGCCGCCACCCAGCCCGCGGCACGGACGTCGTTGACCTCACCCGCACCAACCTGCTCCGCCGAGCAGCGCCGGAGACCACGAAACGGGAGCATCCCCATGCGGATCGGCTTGTTCGTCCCCTGTTACGTCGATGCCTTCGAGCCGGAGGTCGGCATCGCCACGCTTGAGCTGCTGGAACGGCTGGGCCTGGACGTGGACTACCCCCGCGACCAGACCTGCTGCGGCCAGCCGATGACCAACACCGGCTGCCACAAGGAGTCCGCGGCCACGGAGGCGCTGTTCGTCCGCAACTTCGCCCCCTACGACTACGTGGTCGCCCCGTCCGGCTCCTGCGTGCACCAGGTCCGCCACAACCTGGACGCCATCGAGCAAACGGACGAGGTGCGCCAGGTCCGCGCCAAGACGTTCGAGCTGGTCGAGTTCCTGCACGACATCCTGCGCGTCGAGGCGTTCCCCTGGGCCGAGTTCCCGCACAAGGTCGCGCTGCACCACAACTGCAACACGCTCCGCGGCCTGGGCATCGCCAGCATGTCCGAGCTGCGTGGCCAGCAGTTCTCCAAGCCGCGGGACCTGCTGGCCCGCGTGCGCGGCGTCGAGTTCGTCGAGCTGGCCCGGCCCGACGAGTGCTGCGGGTTCGGCGGCACCTTCTCGGTGTTCGAGGCAGGCGTGTCGGCCAAGATGGGGCACGACAAGGTGCAGGACCAGCTGCAAAGCGGGGCGGAGTACGTGGCCTCGTCAGACAGCTCCTGCCTGATGCACCAGCAGGGCTGCGCCGACCGCGCCGGCGTCGGCGTCAAGCACATCCACATCGCCAAGATCCTGAACGGGGCACGCGCATGAGCGAGGATATGACCAAGCCTGGGCCGATGCTGCATCCCGAGCTGCGCGACCACGGCCCGGCCGAAGGCGAAACGCGCCACGGCCGCCGCCTGGACCACGCCGAGGGCACGTCCCAGCCCCTGTCGTCCGGCCGGCCCGAGCCGCAGCCGCGCGGCGCCGTCATCCGCGGCAACCGCCCCGTGGACCAAAGCGAGGCGGCGGACCGCTTCATCGCCGCGACCGAGCACGAGAAGATGCACGACGAGCGGCTGTGGGACCTGCGGACCAAGCGCGACCGCGAGATGCACGGCCTTCCGGAGTGGGAGGAGCTTCGCGCCCTGGCCTCGGCCATCAAGGAGCACGCGCTCACCCACCTCGACGAGTACCTGCAGCAGTTCGAGACGAACGCGCGCGCCAACGGCATCCACGTGCATTGGGCCGCGGACGGGGGCGAGCACAACCGGATCGTGCTGGACATCCTGCGCGGCCACGGCGCCAAGCGGCTGATCAAGAGCAAGTCCATGCTGACGGAGGAGTGCGGCTTCCGCGAGTTCATGAAGGAGCACGCGGTCGAGGTGATCGAGACCGACCTGGGCGAGCGCATCCAGCAACTGGACGGCGAGGCGCCCAGCCATGTCGTCGTCCCCGCCGTGCACAAGCTGCGCACCGACGTGGCCCGGGTGTTCCACGAGAAGCTGGGGTCCGACCCCAATTCCCGTGACGTGCACTACTTGGCCGAGCAGCAGCGGGACGCGACCCGGCCGCTGATCCTGCAGGCCGACGCCGGCATGACCGGCGCCAACTTCGCCGTGGCCGAAACCGGGACCTTCGTTGTCTGCACCAACGAGGGCAACGCCGACCTGTCCGCCAACACGCCCAACCTGCACATCGCCTCCATCGGCATCGAGAAGGTCATCCCGCGCTTCGACCATCTCGCGGTGCTGGTGCGGCTGCTGTCGCGTTCGGCGCTGGGATCGCCCATGACGCAATACACCTCGCACTTCCGCGGCCCGCGCCGGGGGGGCGAGATGCATGTGGTGCTGGTGGACAACGGACGCTCCGAGCGGCTGGGCATGGAGAAGTTCTGGTCGTCCTTGAAGTGCATCCGCTGCGGCGCCTGCATGAACACCTGCCCGGTGTTCCGGCGCAGCGGCGGGCTGAGCTACGGGGCCACCTATGCCGGGCCGATCGGGGTGATCCTGGACCCCACGTTCAGCGCGCGGAAATACAGCAAGGTCGTGTTCTCTTCCACGCTCAACGGCTCGTGCACCAACGTCTGCCCGGTGAAGATCAACATCCACGAGCAGATCGCGGATTGGCGTAAGGTCATGGCCGAGACGCACGAGCTGCCGTTGATGAAGAAGGCGATGATGAAGGCGGCCGGGCTGCTGCTGTCCAGCCCGAAGCTGTACCGCGCGGCGCTGCCCCTGGCGGACAGCGCGCTGCGCCATCTGCCGCGCTTCATCGTCTATAACCGGCTGAACACCTGGACGCGCGGGCGCGAGATGCCGCCGACGCCGAAGCAGACCTTCCACCAGTGGCATCGCGAGCACCGGGGCCAGGGTGGGGGAACCAAGCCATGAGCAGCCGCGACGACATCCTCGCCTCCATCCGCGCGCACCTGCCGAAGGTGGAGCGTCCCGAGCCGCTGGTGCCGATGTTCGACGGCGATCCCCCGGCCGACCTGCTCGCGCGGTTCGGCAAGATGCTGGAGAAGATGGGCGGCGAGTTGCTGCAGCCGACCGGTGGCGATGCCCTCGGCCCGGTGCATGCAAAGCTGCAAGGCGCCAAGGTCATCTGCTCGAACGTGGCGGAGATCGCGGGGAACAAGCCGCTCGGGCCGGACATGAAGCCGACCGACCTGGCCGACGTGGACTACGGCATCGTCCGCGCGGCGTTCGCGGTGGCCGAGACCGGCTCGGTCTGCCTGACGGAGGCAGAACTCATGGTCAACACGCTGGGCTACCTGCCGCAGCACCTGATCGTGCTGCTCGACCCGGCGGACATCGTGCCAAACATCCACCATGCCTACCGACGGCCCGAGTTCCGGCAGGCGCACTATGCCGTGTTCCAAACGGGTCCGTCCGCCACGGCCGACATCGAGGGCGTGCTGATCCACGGCGCCCAGGGCGTGCGCTCGCTGTCCGTGCTGCCCTTGGCACGGGCCACGCCGGGGGAGGCCCAGACGCCCCGATCCAACTCAACCCGGAAGCACCCGTCATGACATGCACTCCCGCCACCACGCTTCTCAGCGGCCTGGCAGCCTGCGGCGACGCGCGCGCCGGGCAACCAGCCCGGCGCGGGCACCGCCACGCGCTCGGGAGCGCCACGATGACGGTCGCGGCCGTCGCGACGGTCCTGTCCGCGCTGGCGGCTGCCCCGGCGCAGGCGCAAGCGCCGCGCAACGGCCCCGAGTGGGGCGGCAAGGACCACCAGCCCACCCAGGCCGAGGTGACCCGGAGCGAGGACCGCGCTGGGGTGCAGCCTTCGCAGGCCGAGAACCAGGCGGACACCCGGTCGGTGGAGCAACTGGACAAGCAGCTCCTGAACAAGGAGGGCATCAATTCCTCCAGCGTTCCCGCACCGTCCGCCCCGCGTTAGCGCCGCCGCCTGCACCGAACCGCAAGGGAGCGCACATGACCGGAATGCCCTCTGCCCAGACGCCCGACGGCCTTTCCAGGGGGCAGCCCGCGGCGCGCGCACCTGTCGTGCCCCCTGCCCTCCATCCCAGCACGGAGCTTCTGCCATGCGGCACCTGACATCCTCCGCGGTCCTTGCAGCCTGCCTGGCCGTTTCCGCCTGCGCCACGCCGCAGCAGCGGGCGGAGAACCGCGAGAACCTGCTGGCCGCCTCGGGCTTCACCGTGCAGCCGGCGAACACGCCGGAGCGCGTCGCGTCCCTGCGCAGCCTGCCGGCGAACAAGCTGGTGCAGCGCACGCGCGGCGGCACGGTCGGCTACGTGTATGCCGACCCCTTGGTGTGCGCCTGCCTGTATGTCGGCGACCAGGCGGCCTATGGCCGCTACCGCCAGGAAGTGTTCCAGCGCCGGCTGGCGGACGAGCAGTCCATGACCGCGCAGATGAACCAGACCGCATGGGATGACGGTCCCTGGGGGCCGATGGGATACTGATCGTGCCGGTCCTCCCCTTGCTTCCCGGACTCCCCGGCGCCGTCCAGGCAGCACCCGGCCGCCAAGGACCGGGCGTGACCGTCGCACCCGCCAGCCTCGCCACCCCGTTCTTGCCGTAGCCAGAAAGAAACTCCCGCCATGGCCGACATCGACCCGAACGTTCAGCCCGGCAACGCGGGCGAGTTGCACCAGCTCAGCGGCACCGGGCATCCGCGCCTGACCACCAACCAGGGAGTGCCGATCAGCGACGACCAGAACTCGCTGCGCGCGGGCGCCCGCGGCCCGGTGCTGCTGGAGGATTTCATTCTCCGCGAGAAGATCAACCACTTCGACCACGAGCGCATTCCCGAGCGGGTGGTCCACGCCCGTGGCTCCGCAGCGCATGGCTACTTCGAGTTGACGGACAGCCTGGCCGACGTGTGCCGGGCCGACGTCTTCCAGCGCGTCGGCGAGCGCACGCCGCTGTTCACGCGCTTCTCCACCGTGGCCGGCAACGCAGGCTCGACCGACCTTGCGCGCGACGTGCGGGGGTTTGCAGTCAAGATGCACACCAAGGAAGGCAACTGGGACCTGGTGGGCAACAACATCCCGGTGTTCTTCATCCAGGACGCCATCAAGTTCCCCGACCTGATCCATTCGGTGAAGCAGGAACCCGACCGCGGCTTCCCGCAGGCGGCCAGCGCGCATGACACCTTTTGGGATTTCGTTTCACTGACGCCGGAGGCCATGCACATGGTCATGTGGGTCATGTCCGACCGGGGCATCCCCCGTTCCCTGCGCATGATGGAGGGTTTCGGCGTCCACACCTTCCGCCTGTCGGACAAGGAGGGCCGCGGCACCTACGTCAAGTTTCACTGGCGCCCGAAGCTCGGCACGCAGTCGGTCGTGTGGGACGAGGCGGTGAAGATCAGCGGCGCGGACAGCGACTACCACCGCCGCGACCTGTGGACTTCCATCGACGAGGGCCGCTTCCCCGAGTGGGACCTGTGCGTGCAGCTGTTCGACGAAGACTTCGCAGCCAAGTTCGACTTCGACGTGCTGGACGCGACCAAGCTGATCCCGGAAGAGGTGATCCCGCTCCGCGTCGTCGGCCGGATGGTGCTGGACCGCAACCCCGACAACTTCTTCGCCGAAACGGAGCAGGTGGCGTTCTGCACCAGCCACGTGCCGCCGGGCATCGGTTTCAGCAACGACCCGCTGCTTCAGGGGCGCAACTTCAGCTACCTCGACACGCAGCTCAAGCGGCTGGGCAGCCCCAACTTCGCGCAGCTTCCGATCAACCAGCCGCGCTGCCCCATGCGCAGCTTCCAACGCGACGGGCACATGTCGGTGCAGGTGCCCAAGGGCCGTGTGGCCTACGAGCCGAACTCGCTGTCCGGCCACTGGCCGCGCGAAAATCCGCAGGCGGGCTATTACAGCTTCCCCGAGCGGATGGAAGGCGACAAGCTGCGTGCGCGGCCGGGCAGCTTCGCCGATCACTTCAGCCAGGCCCGGCAGTTCTTCATCAGCCAAACCAAGCCGGAGCAGGACCACATCGTGGCCGCCATCACCTTCGAACTGAGCAAGGTGGAAACCCCCTCGGTGGTCGCGCGCGTGCTCGGCCAGCTTGCCAACATCGGAGAGGGCGTTGCCGGGCGCGTCGCGGCCGGGCTGGGCTGGGCAAAGCCGGTGGCGCCGGTACCCCCGGCCGTGCCGGCGCGGACGGACCTGCCGCCGTCGCCGATGCTGAGCATCCTGGCCAAGGCCAAGCCCACCCTGCAAGGGCGCACCGTCGGCATGCTCGTTTCGGAGAAGGCCGACACCGGGACGCTTGCGGCCGTGCGGCGGGAGGTCGTCGCGGCGGGCGGCGTGCTGAAGGTGGTCGCGCTCAAGGTGGGCGGCGTCACCGGCAGCGACGGCACGCCGGTCAAGGCCGATATGCAGCTTGCCGGGGCACCGTCCGTGCTGTTCGACGCCGTGGCGCTGCTGGTGTCGGAGGCGGGGGCGGACGCATTGCTGAGGGAAGCCGCGGCGGTCGATTTCGCGCGGAACGCCTATAGCCACTGCAAGGTGATCGGCTGCACGGCAGGCGCGGTCAGGCTGCTGATCCGGGCGGGGATGACGGAGGTGGGCGCCGCCGGCGTCCTCGCCTTGAGCGACGCCGGGGCGTTCGTGGCAGCTGCCGAGCAAGGCCGGATCTGGGACCGGGAAGCGAAGGTGCAGACGGTGCATTAGGATGCTGCCGATCCGACCAACCGGAAAGCGGGGAGCCGGCAATTGCGTCTGCTTGGCTCGGACGCAGGACGCCGCGGCCATGCCGCCGGGCAACCCCGCATGATGAAGGAAGCCGCCATGCCGATCATGTCAACGCCGCTGCAAAGCCCAGCGCACCTCCCGCATCCCTTGGCGTCTTGGGCCATGCGTTTCGGCCTTTTCCCAATCTTTTTGGTGTTGTCTGGGTGTCAGCCTGCGGTGCTTGATCCCGTGGGTCCGGTGGGGGTTGCGG
>CAXSEX010000259.1:0-6952 GCA_964236415.1 uncultured Acetobacteraceae bacterium
CTGCTCACCGGGTCGAAGTCGGACGGCGGCAAGCCTGGCGGGTCGTGGATGCGGCGGCCTGGGGGCGTCATCAATGCCACTCCTGCAGCGCGGCCTTCAGCACCGCCTTGAACCTCGGCCCCTTGGCGAGCTGATCGAAAACCTTGCCCGCGAGCTCGAAGCCGGCATGGCTGTCGCTCGCGTAATGCAGGCCCGCGATCTCGCGATTGCGGGCGATGCGGCCGGCAAGCGTGTGCAGCATCGGACGCCAGCCCTTCTTCCCGTGCGCCGGAAGCGCGGCCTCGATGCAGGAGGCCATGAGCATCGCATGCGTCGCGTGCCCGCTGGGAAACGAGGGATGCCCCGGCAGCTCAAGCGGCGGAAGCAGCGCCGGGCACACCTGGGATGGCCGCGGCCGAGGGCTGAGGCCAGATCCTGGGTGTTCCTTGAAGTGCATGGCCGCCAGGATGCCCACCAGGCCCGCGGCGTGCAGGAGCTGGCTGAGCTTCGGGTGCGAGTCCGGCGTGATGCCCAGCAATGCCAGGAAGTAGGCCATGATGTCCTCGTAGCTGCCGCCCTGCGCGATGATCTCGCCCAGCGCGTCCGGCCGCTCGTCCTGCGCCGCCCGGATCAGTTGCCCGATCTCGGCGGCCTGCCCAGCCGGGTCCCAAGGCGTGAGCTGGATCGAGGAGCGCCAATCGGCGGCGGCGAACTCGTCAACGACAAGCCATGCGGCCCATCTGGCGCTCCAGCTCCGCTGCGGCCAGGCCTCCACGGGCAAGAGGGGCAGTTCGCCCACCTGCTTGCCGGCGGACACCGGCGTCCAAGCGTCGTCGGTCCGGCTCCACGTCCGGGCCTCCTCGGTGGTGAACGGCAGGTCCACGCGGTCCGGCAGGACCGTGCTCCCCGAGGCGCCCCCTTGGTTCCCGACGTTGCCCATGTTCCCCATGTTGCCCATATTTCCCATGTTGCTCATGGCTCTGCTCCTTGCTTGTCGTGTGCGGGCCAGGCGAGGACCGGCCCTGCCTTAGTCCGGCAGCCCGGCGGCACGCAGCCGCGGAATGAGCTGTTCCAGGACCTCGCGCCTCATCGGCGTTCTCGCGGCGAAGCTGCCCAGCCTGAAGCCCGGCTCGACGGCGAGAAGGCGGCGCGCGACCTCGCGTGCGCCCTCGGCATCTCCGAGCGCCGCCAAGCTGGCCGCAAGCGTGCGCAGGTTCGAGGTCAGCATTCCGTTGCGCGCCGCAGCGCGTCGCCCCCAGGCCACGGCTTCGCGGTAATCGCCGCTGACGTAATAGGCTTGGGACAGCATGTGCTCCATGAAGAACGCGAAGGGGTCGCGCGGCGAAAGCCGAAGCGCCCTCCGGGCGTGTTCCACCGCACGGGGGCCGTCGCCGAGCCAGCCTCGCGTGGCGCTGCTGTATGCCCAAGCGAGGTGGCAGCTCGGCCCGACCGTGACCGCCCGGTCCAGGAAGTGCAGCGCCGCATCGTAGTCCCGCCGGGTATAGGACAGCACCTGCCCGTGGATGGCGAGCGCGACCGCGTCGTTGCGGTCGCGTTCGAGGGCGGCCAGGGCGCAGCGGGCGGCCTCGGCGCTGTCGTCCTCCATGTTCGGGCTCCAGCCTTGGCCGATGCGGAACGTGTGCCACGTGGCCGCGTGCGAGTAGGCGGGCGCGTAGCCCGGGTCATGCGCCATCGCCTGCTGCAGCAGGCCACGCGCCCTGTCGAACGGTTCCCGTTCGAGGCGGTAGAGCAGGTCGAGCGCCTGCAGGACCAGGTCGTAGCCGGTCATGCTGTCGGGGTGCTTGCGCATCGCGCGTGTCAACTCCTGCTCGCGCACCGCCGGCGCGATGCTCGCCACGACCTCGCCCGCGATGCGGTCCTGCATGTCGAACAGGTCGGTCACGACGCCGTCGTGGCGGGCCGAGCTGATCACCGCGCCGCTGGCGGCGTCCGCAAGCTCGGTCGAGATCCGCAGCCGCCCGCCCACCCGCCACAGGCTGCCGCCCAGCACGTAGCGCACGCCGAGTTCGCGTCCGACAAGGCGCGGGTCCGCATCCCGCCCGACGTAGGCGCGGCTGGTGCCGCGCCCGATGACGAACAGGTCGCCGATGCCCGAAAGCACATGGATGATGCCTTCGACGACGCCTTCCGCGAACCAGGCGCCCTCGTCGTCAGGGTGCTGCAGGCGGAACGGCAGCACGGCGATCGAGGGGCGGTTGTCCGGCAGGGCGTGCGGCAGGGCGGCAAGCACGGGCGTGCCGGCCCGCGCGGCCACCGAGAAGGCCCGCACCGGCCGGCGGATGTGCTTGAGCGCAAGCACGCCGAGGTCGGCGAGCCTGATCTCCGGCCGGGTCGGCAACTGCTCGGCCACGTCGGCGGAGACGACGATGCCGCCCGGCTCCGCGCTGGCCTGCAACCGGGCTGCCAGGTTGACGCCGTCGCCGAAGATGTCGCCCAGCTCGATGATGACGTCGGCAAGGTGGATGCCGATGCGCAGCAGGATGGGCAGCGCCTCCGGCTCGCTCGCGGCGCGCGCAAGGTTCTCCTGGATGTGCAGGGCGCAGTTGACGGCATCGACGGCGCTCTCGAAGGCGGCGAGGAACCCGTCGCCCGAGGGCTTGAAGATCCGTCCCCGGTGCTCCGCGACGGCAGGCTCGACCACGGCGGACAGCAGCCGCGTCAGGCGCGCGTGTGTCGCTTCCTCCGCCGCCTCCATCAGGGCAGCGTAGCCCGCCACGTCCGCCGCCAAGATGACGACCAGCTCACGCCGCAGGGGGGAGGTCATGCAGCCCGCGAATTCGTGCGTGGAGGCATTCTGCACTGTCCCGTTTTCAAGGACGTCACTGTATGCTTTCAGTGGAAGCGCAATCAACTTGGGCGGCAGGTCGTTGACGCGGGCCTGGCTGCTGCCCGGCCGCGCTTGCAGCTCGGGACGGAGACTGGTCATGTCCGTCCCGAGCCAGGGCCAGCAGGATCAGACCGCGACGCTGGCGAACCGGAACAGGTCGCCGATGGCGCCGATCGTGCGCCCGTCCGGCAGCTTGAGCGGACCGCCGCCCGCCCATGGAACCGGTTGGGACGGGTTCCAGCCCCGGTTCTGCGCGAGGTAGGACTCCGGGTCGGCCAGGAGCACGCCGATGAACGTTTCGGCCACGACGCGGCTGCCGACCTCGCCCAGGCGCTGGCCGCCCTCGCGCACCTCGGCCTCCTTGAGGACGTAGAACCACAGCGGCGTGCGGTCGAGGAAGCCGCCGGCCTCCATCGCCTGGGTCATCTCGGCGCTGTTGGCTTGGCCCAGCTCGTCGCGGCTCAACGCCCCGGCGCCCACGGCGCGCGCCATGGCCTGCCCCGTCGGGAGCGACAGCTGGTAGCCGCGCCGCAGGTTGCGCCGCGCCAACTGCTTGAGCAGCAGGCTCACGCGGTCGATCGGGTCCTCATCCTCGCCCTCGTTCGGCAGGGTGCCGAGCGTCTGGGCGAGGTGCGTGTCGATCATGCGCGTGAACCGGCCCGGCCCGTCGGCGGCGTCGCGGGGCGAGGTGCCGTCGAAGCGGTCCCACTCGATGATCCAGTTGTGCGGCAGCACCTTCTGCGGCGTCTTCCCGGCGGGATCGAACGGCGTCGGGGACTTGCCCGTGAACCGGAACAAGAGGTTGAGCGGGGCGTTCGGGAGCAGGAACCCCGCTCCCCCCTCCGGCTTGCGGCCGAAGTTGCGGTTGTAGTCGTAGGCGTCGCGGACCATCGAATGGCCGAAGCGGTAGCAGGCAGCCGAGAATTCCAGGGGCATGAACGGCCCCTTGGTGTCCCCGAGCTGCCGCTGGTAAAGCGGCGCGCCCTCCTGGAGGACGCGGTCCACGACGTCGGGCCGCAGGAGCGTCTTGAGGAACTGGTTCACGACCAGCCATTGGAAGGTCCAGCGCACGATCCTGCGCGCGTCCTCGAACAGCCGGTCCGTGTCCTGCCTGTCCCGCTGCGGATCCTGGGCGAGCAGCCAGTCCACGACCGCGTTGTGGAAGCGCAGCATGGCCACGTGGAACTGGGCGACGACCAGGTTCTCGTCGTTCCTGGGGTCGCCGATGAAGGCGCGCTGCTCGAAGGTCTTGCTGGTGCGCAGGCTTTCGGGAAAGTCCTCCGGCGTCACGATCCCCGCCGCGAGCAGCGCGCCGATGCGCGGCAGGTCGCGGTTCAGGTCATCCGTGGCCGGCGGCACCTGCCCCACGGGCTGGCCGTCAGCCCCGGTCACCAAGTTGGCCGCGCCGACCCGCATCTTGGCGCCGTCGCGCATCTTGCGTGCGAGCCCGAGGTTGTTCCCAGGCGCCGAGCGTGGCCGCCAGCCGTGCTGGCCCGGGAGGCCGTCGCCGTAGACGGCGTCCAGCTCAAGCGCGGGGGTGCGCCGGTTGAGGAGGTCGTGCTCCACCTCGGCCCTGGGAGCCGGCTTCAGCTCGGCTTCGTCCACGGTGATGTCGCTCACCGACGTGTTGCGGTCGGTGCGCGCGGTCAGCTCGTGGTCGATGAACTGGCTCCAGTAGGTGAACACCGGGGGGATGGCGGAGTCTCCGCTCGGGTCCTGCGCCACCATCGCCGCGCCCAGCGCGTCGAGCGCCCTCACCGTGTCCGCGCCCACGGGCAGGACGTCCTCCGCCCGGTCGGTCTCGACCAGGTAGCGGAAGGGCGTCATGGAGTCAGGGTCGAAATCGTCGCCGGCCTGCTCCGGAGTGACGACCGGCGGCGGCCACCCGCGGAAGAACCACCTGTGCGGCTGCGTTTTGGCCTCGTCGGCGGCGCCCTGGGTCAGGGCATGGCCGCCATGCTTGAATTCGAAAAACATCGGGTTTCTCCTGGATAGTGTTGCCTGCTGACGAAGACGCGCGCGAACTTGCGCCGCGGCCGCAGAGAGCTTGTGCCGGCGTAAAGAAAGACGACAGCACGACACGGTTGTCACCAATCAATATCTTACACAAATACTTGATAGTATTGTAGCATAATAGAAGAATTCACATATCATGTCTCCTTTCAGCAACTTGATATTGTGGTTGTTCTATCTGATACGCTGTGACCTACGTCACAGTTGCCTGGAGTTCATGAACCTCGTCGAACCGACGTTGGAAGCAGCAGGCCGATGGCAGTTCCTGATCGGACCCCTGCCAAAGCAGTGGCAAGGCCCTTCTGACGCCGGGTGCTGTTCGGAAAGCCTGGCCTGGTCAGCGCTGCGGCACGCGGCAGCGGGCCTGGAGGACTGGCGGAACGCTCCAACGCCGGCTCTGCCCGCTTTCGATCCGCGAATGGCGCCTGCCGGGCGGTGGGCCGAGAGCGGTCGCTCAACGGCCGCCGGTGGCACCCGGCGGGGGCAGGCATTGGCCGGGGAAGACCCAGGCGGGATCGCGCAGCAGGGCGGCCAGGGCCTCCTCTCCGCCCCGGCTCAGCGCAGCCTGATGGGTGCGGGCGCTGCGCGGCCAGCCGTTCTTGACGTACGCCAGAAGGGCATCGATGTCGCTGCGGCCGAACCGCCCCGCGAAGGCTGGCATGCCGGGCGCTTTGCCCGGCAACGCGACACTCCCGGTTCCATGGGCCACAATCGCGGCAAGCTCGGCATCGGAGTGCTGCCAAGCGTGTCCGGCCATGCCGAGGGAAGGCGCGGATGGAGGGTTCTGGATATCGGGCCGCCATCGCACCGCGAGCCACCCGCCATGGCAGCCCGCGCACTCAGCGGCGTAGATCTGGGCTCCCCTGGAGATCGCCCGGACGGCGTCGCGCGACGGCGCCCAGGCCACGCCGGCCCCTACCAGGCCGACCCCGGCGGCCAGAACCGAGGCGGTGACGGCGATGTTGAACGCCGGGCGGGCCACAGGCCGCGTCGGCTCCGGCCGCGATCCTCTGCTCGCCCCGGCCGCGGGCGCCGCAATGCCTGCCTCGCCGCTCATCTGGTTTCCGCTGGCGCCACAAGCGTTGCCTGCCACGCGATGGCCCCGCTCCGGTACTCCGCATGCTGCAGGCCGTAGTAGGCGGCAAAGAGGACGCCGATCGCGGTCGCAAAGAAGGCGCCGATCCCGGCCCGAAGCACCTTCTCCTCGGCTGTCTCGCGCCGCTGCGGACCTGCGAGCCTCCATCCCGAGCGTGCCGCAAGCCGGTCAAGCATGAAGCCGCCGACCATGAGCAGCGCGAAGCCGGCGAGCACCAGGATAAAGTGCGTCGTCATGACGCCCCTGATCGGGGCAGGAGACTGCGTGACGTCGTAGGGCTCGAACCATTTCACGTGCGCCCAGGCCCGTGCCGGCAGGAGGCCAAGCATGGCCGTCAAGCCCGCCGCTGCCGGCAACGGGATCAATGATTTCTCAGGAGATTTGCTCACAGCGCCCTCTTCGGCTTGCTGCGGAGGCTCAAGCCTGCCGCGCCGCCGAGTATCGGGAGTGTTCCCCGCTCCGACTGTGCCGCATGTCACCCTTCCGCATGATCCCGGCGCTGATCGAGAACTACAAGTGCCAGGCGCTGGACGGCGTGGCGACGGTGTTCTCCGGCAAGTCGGCCGTCCGGAGATCCCAGCGCGATGCGGAGCGTCGTCGCGGCAACCCCAAACAAGGCCGCCAATTCGCCCCGCCCTGGTTCACCCGCGTGCTGCAACAGGCGGGCGTGCGCAACCTCATAGACGGACGGGGGCGCTGGATGGACGCTACCCTCATCGAGCGGCTTTGGCGCAGGCTGAAGGGTGCATCTGCCTGCACGCACCTGAAACCGGCTCCGAATTGCGGGCTTGGTTTTCGTGGCCGCTCGGCGGCTGCGATGCCAAGCGACTTCACTTGGCCCTAGCTGGGCGCACGCCCGAGAAGGCCTATGGTGGGACGGATAGAGAAACTGGCGGCCTGATAACCACCAGAACCAAGCTTAGCTCGGCCGTCAACCGTCCAATGGAACGGAACCCCCTCAGTCAATCCATGGCGGCGGCGGGGAGTTGCGGTGTGGCTTGTGCTTCGTGGTTGAA